>DAOWOF010000082.1 GCA_030642205.1 Desulfobacteraceae bacterium
ATATCCAAGGGCGTCAAAAAACCTGACCCTTGCTTCCTGTATCAACCTTAAAGTAGCATCATTGCTTAGATGTCCTCCATAGTTAATATCGCAGATTCTAACCTGTATCTCTGTGCTAAATTGGTATTTTTCCGGTAAATTAAGAGTTATTCTTGCCATATATTGTAATTTTTCTCCTGATTATCTTATATTTCAGTATGCTTTCAGGCTTTAAAAGCTCAAGATCAAGAAAACCTTTTTTCATTCCTTGAATTATTAGCCCTTATCGTTTCGACCTGATTAGGAGAACCAAGTAAAGATTTCTGAAGTTCTTCCTCCAATATCAGTCCATCTGTTGAATTCTCCTATGCCAGGCTTCTTCAAGCAAACGCTTGCCAGCAATTATGGCGTCAGGTGATTTATTTGCTATATCTTTTGCCAGCTTGAAGGCCTCTGTTAAGGGACCATCACATATTCAAGTTATAAGCCCCAGTCTTTCAGCCTCCTGGGTTGATGCAGAAATTGGAAAAATTAGCAGTTTTCGTTCAGGAGCTGAATAAAGTATAAAAAAATGCAGCTTGAGTGTCAAATCCAATAGGAGTAACATATATTGATAATAAATATTGATTAGGGGTTGCCCTGAAATAACTTCTTAGGCATTATGCGTCTATGAAAAAACAATTTCAAGATATAAGATGAAGAATAAAAAACTGCGTCATGGATTCACAACCGGCTCAGCAGCAGCTGCAGGAGCAAAGGCGGGTGTCCTCTGTCTTGGTGGAAAAACAGGCCTGAAAGAAGTAGAGATACCTCTGCCAGAACATGGCCGCCTCAAGATTCCTGTCTTTCATGCAACAAAGTCTGAAAATAAAGCAGTTATTACGATAATAAAGGATGGAGGAGATGATCCTGACGCCACCCATAAGGCCCATATAATCAGCATCGTAGAAATTCTATCGGAAGGCAATCAGGAAGAGATATTGATTCAGGGAGGCAAGGGGGTAGGATGCGTTACAAGGCCCGGGCTGCCTTTGCCGATTGGCGCAAGCGCCATAAACCCTGTGCCTCGCCAGCAAATCAGAGATGCGGTTAAAGAGGGGCTAAAGGAATCTGGCCTGACCGGTGGCAAGCTGAGAATAACTATTGAGGTCGCGAATGGGGAAAAAATTGCTAAAAAGACTCTCAATGCCCGCCTTGGAATAATCGGCGGGATCTCTATCCTCGGCACCAGGGGAACAGTCAAACCTTTTTCCAATCAGGCATACAAGGATACTATTACCATGTCTATGGATGTTGCTTTGGCAAATGATTCCAAAAAAATTGCCCTGACTACTGGTGGTAAAAGCGAAAATTTATTAAAAAAAAAATTGCCGGATCTTTCTGAACAAGCCTGTGTCCAGGTGGCTGACTTTTTTGCCTTCTCACTTCAGGAAGCGGTAAAAAGAAAATTTTCTTGCATCCTGATTTCTTGCTTTTTCGGCAAACTGGTTAAAATGGCGCATGGTTATCCCTATACTCATGCCAGAAAAAACCGTATTGACTTTAAAAAATTAGCAGCCTGGTGCGCTGAATATGGTTTAGAACAGGCTATGCTGGCAAACATCATAAATGCCAATACCGCAAGGGAGGCTCTTGAATATATCTTAAAGGATAGATGCCGGGAAAAAATTCTCCAGGGACTTTCCAACCGGGCCCTGGCGTCGGCTCGGTCATTTGCCGGTCTATTGCCTGATATTACATTTTATCTATTCGATTTTTCAGGTAAATTATTACTCAAAACATACGACAAAGGCAAAAGAGAAACATAGTGGAAATACTTCATGTGATAGGCCTCGGGATCAATCCTGATGACTTGCCATCAAGACTCAGCCAAATAATTGCCCAGGCGCAAGTTCTTGCGGGAGGTAACAGGCTGCTTGAATATTTTACAGGCCATCCTGCTTATAAAATACCCCTCAAAAGCCCCATCAAAAAGGCGTTGGCCCAAGTTAAAGAAAAGATGGCTCTTGGTAAAAAAGTAGTTGTGCTGGCAGACGGAGACCCGGGATTTTTTGGCATTGGCAATCTCATGGTGAAAGAGTTTCAACAGGAAAACCTTGTTTTCCATCCCAATGTCACCACATTACAGACAGCTGCCGCCAGGCTCAAGATCCCATGGCAGGACATACCTGTCATATCCTTCCATGGCCGGCGTGATCCACAGCCCCTTTTAAATGCTCTGACCGCAAATAAGCGGGTTGCTGTCTTTACCGATCCTGATCTTGGCCCTTCCGGTATTGCCAAAATGCTTGCCCAAAGAGGTGTGGATACCTTTAATATGTATGTATTTGAAGAACTAGGCAGGAATAGGGAACAAATAGGGTCTTTTACCCTGGAAGAGGCCGCTCAAAGTAAATTTTCACCTCTTAACTTTGTTATTTTGAACCAAACAAAAAAACCCGAAATAAAACTTTGTCTGGGTCTTGATGATGATCTCTATCTGCATCAAAGAAGTCTTATAACAAAAAAAGAGATCAGGGCATTAAGTGTCGCTGCCCTTAACCTCCAGCCTCATCACATCCTTTGGGATTTAGGCGCTGGCAGTGGTTCAGTTGGCATTGAAGCATCCCTGTTGCTTTCAAAGGGAAGGGTTCTGGCTGTGGAACGAGATCGTCAAAGGGTAATACAGATCAAAGAAAACATCAAACGTATGGGTGCCTATGGAGTGGAAATTATCCCCAATGAGATGCCTGCAAGTCTAAAATCCCTTCCTGACCCCGATCGCATCTTCATAGGCGGTGGCATGGGGCAAGACAACCAGGTCATTCTGGAAGCCATGAAGAGGCTCAATCCGGATGGTAAAATTGTCTTGAATCTTGTTCTTATGGGATCATTGTCCAGGGCCATAGATATTTTCACATCCCTTAAATGGTCATTTTCCATCAGCCAGGTTCAGGTTTCAAGGGGAACTTCCATGGGTAAAGATCAACGCCTTAATGCGCTTAACCCTGTTTTTATCTTGACTGCCCAAAAGGATGCTTCCTGATACCAGGATAAAAAATCCAGGACAGTCTTCATTCGGGAACTACTTATTGGACTACTCCAAAACAAAAGATATTTTTTTTAATAATGTCCCATCATAAGATATTATTTCTACCCGCCATTCACCAGTATACTGTGGCAGCATCCTTTTCGAGCTGAATGTCCTCCAGTTAATAGAGCCCACATGGAGAGGCACACTGGCAACCAATTTATCCTCAAAATACCAGTTATGCTTAATCTTAATATCTTCTTTCGCGCCCATAATCCGTGAAAAGCAGAATAAATTTTTTAAATTATTTTGAAAAACATCTCCTGGTTCAACCGGTTCACGGTTATCTAAATCTTTACAAATCACTGCATCCTTGATATAAATATCAGGAAGAGATATGTGCTCCTGACAGAATATATTAGAAGAAATAAACACAACCATAACAAAGACTGCAGATACCACAATCAGCAAAGGCTTCGCCCTCATAATTTTCTCCTTATAGTTTGTTTATTAAAACTGATATATTTAAAAAAATAATTTATCCGGCAATTAATTGGTCAAGGATCTACTCAAATTTATAGAACGATTACTGAGAGACAGATCCTTCGAGATAAACTTTATATATCAGTGAACAGTAAAAATTAGACTATATTATGGAAAAGCGAGAGTAAATGTCAACCTTCTAAATATGAAGATTAACGGAGAAATTCTGAAGGCAGAAGCGCGCTTTTCGCAGGATCAGAATCAAACCTGATCAGACAGGGCATCCCATTTTTCGATGAAAGGGCAGGATTACATTGCCTTTTCAAGTTGTTCAATATTGGTTTTCGTTAAATCAGACTTGTATTTTTCATCCAGATCTACATATATCTCATAAGCCTTTTTATACCATGCTAAAGCCTCAGCAGTATTACGATCAACACTATAGATATAGGCAATATTTGTACACTGATCAGCTTCTCCCAGTTTGTGCCCAACTTTTTCAAAGATTGCAATTGATTGAGAATAAGCCTCAAGAGCATTTTTGCTTTCTCTTTGATCTCTGTATACAGAACCGATATTCTGGTATTGAAAAGCTTGCGCCTTTTCATCCTTCATAGTTTCAAATATTCCCAATGCTTTTTCAAAGGAATTGCGACCCTCATCATAATTTTTCATGCTTACACAAAGGTGACCAAGATTATTTAGTATCATTGCCTGATACTCCAGCAATTTGTCATTGTCTTTGATAAGGGCATAAGATTCCCTGTATGTATCAAGAGCCTGGTCACTCCTGGTAAGAGTAGCATAACAGTTCGCAAGACTAAACAGCTGGAACCCCCTGTTTATCCGGTCTCCCATACTCTCATAAATTTTAGCGGCTTTCTCAAAAGAATCTGCGCCTTTTTCATAATCTCCAGCGCCTGCTGCTTCTCTTCCCAATGCATTAAATTCTTTTGCTGCATTAATCTGATCTTGATCAGTCATTTTTTCTCCCCTCATTTTTTCTTGTTTTTTGCGTCCTGGACCATCTGGTAATAAGCATAAGTTCTTTTCATGCCATCCATTAATGGAGTAAATTTAACCCCTAAAATATCCTGAAGTTTTTTACCTGAATAGACAAGATGGATATCCGGAGGAAAAGGGATCGGAATCCTTTTACTATTAATTGTTTCAATATCCATGTCAATAGTTTCAAAATCTTTATTCGTAACATTTTTAAATACTTCATAAAGTCTTGGATATGAAACAAGTTCTTCTGAGGCCACATTTAATCCCAGATTAAACATGTTTTCATTTAAGATTGTTTTTATAAGAATCCTGGCAAGATCAAGCACATAAACGAAGCTGAAAAGCGCCAGGCCTGGATCAGGAAGAACAAGAGGCTTTTCATCTCTTATTTGATCAAAAAACCAGGACTCCCTCGGAGCATAATTATATTCTCCATAAACAATAGATGGCCTTAGAGATGTAAACTCTATTCCTTTTTTTACGCATTCCTCTTTTAATCGGAGCTCAGCGCGCCATTTATTATATCCATATTCCGCATATTGACCAAGTTCCGGCTGAACCTTCATAACCTTTGGCGCATCTTCGGCCACAGGAAGTCCAAGTACATTTTCATAAATCGTGGTAGTGCTTATAAAAATATAATGCTTAAGTGTTCCTGGAAGCGAAGATATCATTTTGCTTATATGGTCAGGAGTATAAGCGCAGAAATCAACAAGCGCGTCCCAGTTTAAATCAGGTATTTTCCCTTTTATATCGTCAATCTTTTCCCTGTCCCCTTTAAGTTCTATGACATCCTTTCTATTAAAAGGAAGATGCCCTCTGTTGAAAACATAGAGGTTATAATCTTTCGTCTTGAGCATCTCTTCAACAAAGATCCTTCCAGCAAAATAACTCCCTCCAATGATAAGAATATTTTTCATTTTCCTGGCCTCCTTTTACTATAGATCATGCTGACCAGACATTTCTGGCTTTTAATTTATCATCCTTTATTTTTGAATGTATGGATGGGCAATGATCAAGAAGAAAATCACTCTTTGAATCGCTGAGATTTTGTCTGTGAAGCTCTTTTATTATTTCTGCTGATATATGTTCGATTATAGATATTTTTGCTTTATGTTCTGTTGTTTCAATAAGTTGCTTGATTTTAGAGTACATAAATTCCCCAAGTATATCAAGTTTACGTACAGCACGGTGCCTCCACTTATAATATGGCGCATATTTTTTATTCAGTAAAAATAATAATGACATTATATCGGAAGAAAATTTTATTTCAGCAAAACGCGCGGCAAAAAATTCTTTATGGGACATAGCTCGAAGATAGTTGTACTGCCCTGCCTGCGCTGCTGTCTGGCATCTTGAAGAAATCAAAGAAATACGCACATCTTCAGGATAGAATTCAAGCAGGGATTTCCTTGTCGTGGTAAATTTGCCCAAAGAATCGGCAAATATCTTGCCATTAGTACATACCGCAAGGTTGTTTTCAGGGATATACAGCCATCGTTCAAGAGAATGAGGCACATGCGGAACCCCTATAAATTTTCTGTAAAATGCCCCTGTCTCAATAACTCCAACCCTGCCCTGTCCCCACTGGCTGGAAACCCTTTTAAATCCTTTATATTCTGCGGGAAGTTTTTCATACTCATTTGAAAGCGTCTGCCCAATTTTTTGATAATCATCATTATCAAGCCAAATACAAAAACCGGGCCCCCAATCATGATCGCGGGAATATTCATCATCAAATCCAAAACAGTCAGATCCGTCACCAACAAGGCCGGTTGTTATTCTGCCATGATATTCAGAAAATTTTTCTTTTATCATGGGCTCACCAAACTCTTTATAATACATCTCTGATAATTCAAGACCTTTCATAATCAAGCACCTCCATTATGTTCTATCCAGGGATGAAGAAAATTATGGTAACTATTCTGCTATTTCAAGGATGGTGCAAAGCAGCCTTTTACTCGGTTATTACATCTGAACCCAGCTGCGAAAATCATAAGAATCAGCTATTCGTGGATGAACCTAATTTAATAACATGCACTTGTTCTGTCCCCTTAAAATTGCCTGCAGCAATATGATCATTAATCTCGTTTGCGGTATCCTGAGAAATATATTTTTCACCACACCGGGTACAAAGACCAGCTTCCACGTCATTTACAACATAAAGCTTACCATCAAGGCGGTAATCAAAACTGGCAAACGTAATGTTTTTCAGTTCACCTGTGCAGAAAAAGCAATTTTGTGATTTATTATCCACTTGGCAACCCCTTTCCTTTATGTTTCTGTCAAGATAATTCTTCCATACAGGCAATGATGGTACATAAGCAAAAATAAGCATCATATGGTCCGGATTATTAAATGCACAAACAAGATGAACAGGTGTCTTGCCTGAAAAACCTGCTATCAGAAAACTCTTGCCTCTTGCGGGATGGTTCTGAACTTCAATTATCTTACCCGCTGAAACAGCGTCACGAATCATCCCTGTTGTTATTTTCCCTGCCATAATGAATCTTACAACATGCTCTGAGACGAGAAAATCATTGTTCTTGATCCTTTCAACAATCTTTTTCGCAGCTTCCTGGTATTCCATATCCCCTTCTTTAAACAATAGATGTTATTTAGAGCTTGAACGAAAACTGTTTTTTCGAAATCTGCTATTAAAATTTTCTTCCTTACCCTTAACAGATAAGCGCAGACTTCGAAAAAACCTGATTTTTATTCAGGCACTATTCAGGACGCAATGGAAATTTTAAGCCTTGACCTGAATTCCCGCGTACCCTTATATGGCAAATTGAACAGGATTTGATTGTATATTTATTTCCATACCCTTAATTGCCAGTGATACTATCGCCTATGAAAGTACGGCGTCTTTTAAAGTATCAAGCCCAATCCTGTCAATCATGACTCCTATTCGCTCACCTTTTTTTGCATTTTCACGATAGTAATTAACTACTTTAGAAATAGCATCCAGGGCTTGATCCGTATCAAGACCATTGATAAGAGTATCTGCTAACCTTGGTTTTCCGGTACCTTTACCTCCAACCAAAAGATCCCATCCTGCCTTTTTGCCAACAAGGGAAACGTCTTTTATGCAATTTTCCGCACATTGGTTCATGCAGCCACTTACAGCCATTTTTGTTTTACTTGGCAGATCCATTCCATGATAAATCTCATCCAGTTTCATTCCAACACCAAGACTATCCTGCTGGCCCAATCTACAAAAAGCGGTTCCAGGACAGACCTTTATACTTCTTACGCATAAACCAACCGCATGCCCTGGCGGGGTATCAAGATCTTTCCACACATTGTCAATATCTTCTTCTTTGATTCCCACTATAGCAATTCTGGATGCACTGGTAATCTTTGTTGCCGCAACATTATACTTCTCTGCTGCATCCGCAATCCTTCGCAGTTGTTCAGGTGATATAACACCACAAGGAAAATGTGGAGCAATAGCATATGTTTGTTTATCCCTTTGTAAAATAGCACCTTTTTCCCCATCTTTCATTATCGCAGTCCTCCTTTTGATTAAATCAATACCGAAAAAACTCTTCCGGTCAGAATGTAAAAAAAAGCCAGGAGAATCCCTGGCTGCAAACCTTCATTTTCTATGCAGATCAATCCTCCCAGCTCCCTTTTTTTGCATGAGCCTCTTTTTCTGCCTTGGCCAGATTTTTGATCTTGAAAGCTGAATCTCTCAGAACACCGTAAAGAATTCCGCATCCGTCATCTTCACGCTTCTCATCACCCTTGTCTGCAAGAAGGAGCATCTTTTCGACCAGATCTAGAGTCTTTATTATATTTCTATTACATGGTTTCATTCTTTGCTCCTTTTAAAACCATACTGGTTATAACCCTCCAAAGAATAACTAATTCAAAACAAAAGATTTAAGGTTTTTCTGTAATGCGGGAGCCAGAGGGATTCTTTATAACTGATTAATCAGATTATTCAAATCCAGGCCAAGTTAAAATCATGATTTATACAAACTATCAATATCTATGCCATAGTATCATCTGATAGAATAAATATTTAAATATGTTGTGATATCAATCAGGTAGCAAGGAGTCATTTGATCTCATATTTGATTTATCCTTAATAAGGATCTTCTTTATGATACAAATCTGTATCAGTATAACTAGAGATAAGACATATCAAAACACCCCTTTGTGTCGTCCGTCCACTATATCTGCCTGTGTGCCTTGCGTACAGACAAGGCCCAAAGGCCCTAAGTACCCGGAGCTGGGTAGAGGAACCATTTTAAATTTAATTCAAAAGACAAAAACATGGGTGTCTCAGACAATATCATAAGACATAAATGCCTTATGATATTGTCTGAGACACCAGCAAAAAATGGATTGTAACTACTTGTTATCTTTGTTAGATTAAAGGTCGTGGCAGGAATTAATCTGACTTGCGAAGGGATTGAAAGGCCTCAATGTTATACGGAAAATATTGTTTTATCTGCCGCTTTGAAA
>DAOWOF010000057.1 GCA_030642205.1 Desulfobacteraceae bacterium
AATCTGGATAAATTTGAATCCCAACAGGCCCGGAGGGTGCTTGACCGTCTCGTGGGATACCAGATATCTCCTCTTTTATGGCCCAGGGTAAAACGAGGTCTGAGTGCCGGGCGGGTTCAGTCTGTAGCTGTCAAGATGATATGTGCTCGGGAACGTGAGATTTTTGCCTTTGACAGTGAGGAATATTGGTCACTCACTGCCCGTTTGGAAGGAGATACTCCCCCAGCTTTTAATGCTAAATTCGTACGTTATAAGAATAAAAAATATGAACTGAAAAATGAAAAAATAACATCCCAAATTATCTCTGAGATAGCCAATGAAACCTTCCGGATTAAAAAAATCACCAGGAAACAAAAAAAACGAAACCCTCCGACACCCTTTATCACCAGTCTATTGCAGCAAGAAGCCAATAAAAAACATGGTTTTTCTGCTAAAAAGACAATGGCTATCGCTCAGAATCTGTATGAAGGATTATTATTGGGAGATAAAGGCCAGATAGGTCTGATTACTTATATGAGGACAGATTCTTTTCGTCTTTCCAATGATGCCTTAATAGAAGCACAGGATTATATACTGAAGGCCTATGGTCCTGATTTCCTGCCAGCCAAACCAAATACTTTCAAGAACAGAAAAGGCGCCCAGGAGGCCCATGAAGCCATACGACCCACATCAGCCAGGCTGACGCCTGAGGATATAAAGGCTTATCTCAATAATGATCAATTAAAACTCTATACACTTATTTGGAAACGCTTTTTGGCCTCTCAAATGAAACCTGCAATTATGGATCAGACACAGGTTGAGATTGAGGCCGGAAAGGCCATGTTCAGGGCATCTGGTTCCATAGTAGTGTTCACGGGCTTCACCGCACTCTATGAGCAGTTTGATAGTAATCGTTCTAAAAAGGAAGACAATACCCGACTGCCCAGCCTGGAGAAGGATCAGATCCTCAAGCTTCATCAACTTGAACCCGCGCAGCATTTTACCCAGCCACCCCCCAGATTTACGGAGGCTAGTCTGATTAAGGCGCTTGAAGGAAATGGCATAGGAAGGCCATCCACCTATGCTGCTATTATCGCAAATATCAGCGGACGTGAATATGTGGCTATTGAAAAAAAACGTTTTAGACCCACAGAATTGGGGTTTTTGGTAACTGATCTGCTGGTTCAAAATTTTCCAGATATTATTGATACCCCTTTTACGGCTCATATGGAAAATCAGCTGGATAAAATTGAGCGTGGTGAAATTAAATGGACTCAGGTTTTGAAAGACTTCTATGAGCCTTTTGAAAAAGAGCTGAACAAGGCGCAAGATGAAATGAATGGAGAAATCCTGACCGATATTTCATGCCCTGAATGTAAACGAAAAATGGCTATTAAATCAGGCCGTAACGGACTTTTTCTCGCTTGTACCGGCTATCCTGAATGTAAATATACAGCCAATTTCACCCGTGATGCAAAGGGCCGGATTGAGATGGAAATCATTCCTGACGCGGGAGAAGAAAAAGGCGTTTGCGAGCTTTGTGGCAAGCCTATGTTAATAAAAAACGGAAGATATGGATCATTCCTTGCCTGTTCAGGCTACCCTGAATGCAAAAATACAAAAGATATAAAAGATGGTTTGGCTGAGGATTCAAATATTGAAGTTTGTGACATCAAGTGCAAAAAATGCGGCAGCAGAATGATAATAAAAAGAAGCCGCACCGGTCAAAAATTTTATGCTTGTGAGAAATTTCCTGTTTGCAAACATACCGAATCAATCAGTACTAATGTGCCTTGTCCCGAGAAAGATTGTCAGGGGATGCTGGTGGAACGGCTTTCTAAAAAAGGACGGAAATTTTATGCCTGTAATAAATATCCCGATTGCCGTTTTGCTATATGGGATGACCCCTATGACGATGTTTGCCCCGATTGCAACACAGCTGTCTTGAGGATAAAACGCCCAAAAAATTCAGATCCGATGCTGGTCTGTAGAAAAAAGGGATGTGGATATAAAAGGCCATATTCCTTGCCTGACAAGAAAAGTTCTCATCCCCCTGCTACAGGGTAGAACCTGCGTCCAGGGCGCAATTCGCTTATTCAGGTGGTGAAGATTACACTATTTATGATTTATTATCCTATGGAGGATTTAAAGAAGGTTCTCGCAGCTCGTTAGTTTGTTGGGTCATGCGCTAATAAATAGCGCATGACCCTTGCATGAACTATCCGAGTTTATTAATAAGCTCGGCCGTAACCTTCTTGAGATCCTGTTGACCATTAAGGTCAACTATTCTTGGAATCCCGTCATTTTTAGAAGAAAGGTCCTTAAAATAGTTTACCCCTGCCATAGTACCTGTCTCAGTATCATAATATATATTATGTCTTTGATCGATAGCGTCTTCATCCTGATCGTCGGAGCGTGTTTTTAGGTCTCCTCCACAGACTTGACATTTATCACCATTTGGTTTGATGGCGTCTATAAAAATATTATTGGGATGATTATTGTCATTAACGCATAAACGTCTTCCCATGATTCGATCTTTGGCTATTTGACGGTCAAGAATCATTTCGATAACGATATCTAACGTAATATCAAGATCTTTGAGGGCCTTGTCAAGTTCCTGCGCCTGGGTGAGATTACGTGGAAAACCATCCAGAATCCATCCACCTTTACAATCATCTTCCTGTAGGCGTGCAAGTATCATCGGTATGGTTATATTATCCGGGACCAATTCTCCCCTGTCAATATATCCCTTTGCTTTTTTACCTAAATCTGTGCCTCCGGTAATATTTTCTCTGAAGATTACTCCTGTCTCTATATGAGGAATTCCGTATTTATCTTTAATAATAGAACCTTGGGTTCCTTTGCCGCTTCCATTGGGTCCGAAAAATAGTATTTTCATCTTAAATTCTCCTTAGTTTATTTTTTTTGAAAATATTGTAAAAATACTTCTGTGTCAAGAGGTTAACCCGCATTTCTGAGTGTCTTCACTGCGAGGTAGTCAGCGTATAAATTGCCAGTAAAAAATGGCAGTTAGAATTTATTTAGGAATGCGGGGATTAAATCATGGCCTTTGTCGTAAAACAGATCTGATTTTTCGGAAGATTTTTCTGTGAATCCCGGGCCCATGATATTTGAGGCAAGCTCTGCTTTAGTGGCCCAGGCAAAGGGCGCTGGTTCCATGGTATGTGTTCTTTTTGAAATAGGCGTGTAGTGATCACTGGCTACCATTATTCGGTAATCATCAAAACAATCAATGGATTCAATAAGGCTTCCTACCACCTTTTCATCAAAATATTCAATTGCCTGTATTTTTTCATCAAGATTCCCATTATGCCCTGCTTCATCAGGCGCTTCCACATGAACAAAGATAAAATCATGTGTCTTTAAGATCTCAATGGCTTTTTTGACTTTACCAGAATAATTTGTATCCAGGTACCCTGTAGCTCCCTCCACATATGGCGCTTCAAGGCCGGCATAGATTCCTAAACCTTTTAAGAGATCAACAGCCGATACCATACCTCCGGTAAGGCCGAATTTGGCCTCAAAAGAAGGTAATTGAGGCGGAGTTCCCTGTCCCCATAACCATATGGAATTAGCCTCTTTCTTTCCTTGTGCGCGCCGGGCATGATTAATGGGATGTTCTTTAAGTATTGCCCAGGACTTACAAATCTGGGTTGTAATCTGATCGGATTGATAAAGATATGGGGCCATATTTTGGTCCAGCACATCATGGGGCGGGATGGTCCTGGAGTGAATTGGGCCTTGATCCCAGATCAGGAGATGGCGATATGCAATTCCAGGATAAATTCTGGCGTCCGGGATCTTCATTTCCTTCTTAAGTGTGTCTATGAGTTGTCTTGCTTCTTCAGTAGAAATATCTCCGGCACTGTGGCTGCGCATAAAAATGTTATTTTCATCTTTATGATCCAGGGTAACAAGATTCATACGAAAAGCGACTTGATCCGCTTTAAGATTAATACCCATGCTTGCTGCCTCAAGAGGAGCTCTCCCTGTATGATAAAGCGATGGATCATAACCAAGAAGCGATAGATTGGCAACATCACTGCCTGGCTCAAAACCGGCTGGAATGGTTTGTACTCTCCCAATTCGACATGCGGCAATTCGGTCCATATGGGGAGTTTTTGCTGCTTCCAGAGGAGTTTGGCCTGATAATTCATCCAGAGGATAATCTGCCATTCCATCTCCTACTAACAAGATATATTTTGTATTTTCTTTTTTTATGGTCATTTTTTTTAAAGGAATATCTAGAGTTTTATTGTTGTTCAACACGTATCATAACTGGTTTTTTTGTCAGGATTTCCATGCCTTTCATTTCTTCCAGGGCATTTTGAACCTGTATTTCCCGAGACTCATGAGTAAGCATAACAATTGATACCGAACCATCAATCTGCCGTCCTTTTTGAATGACAGATGAAATGCTGATATCGTGTTTGCTAAGAATACCTGATATCCTGGATAAGACCCCTGGCTGATCAAGAGCTGAAAATCTTATATAATAGGCAGAGGTCAACTCATCGATTGAGTGAATGCAAATATTTTGCTTGGGTTGAATTGCATGGGCCAGTGGAGGAGTAAAGTTTTTTGCTCCAAGCTTGATCTGTCTGGCTACATTCATGATGTCTGCAACAACAGCGCTGCCGGTTGGATGTTTACCAGCTCCCAAACCATAAAATAGATTGGGGCCAACAAAATCGCCTTCAAGAAAAATTGCATTATAGGCGTCATTAACATTAGCAAGAATATGATGTTTGGAAATCATGGCGGGATGCACACGAACCTCCAGACCCTCTCCAAGATCTCTGGCAATGGCGAGTAATTTGATATTATAGCCAAATTCATCGGCAAAACGGATATCATCAGGGGTAATAAAATCGATACCTTCCCTATAGATTTGATCAAATGGCACAGGTGCTCCGAAAATAATTGAGACAATAATTGCAAGCTTGTGGGCAGCGTCAGTTCCATTTACATCAAGCGTGGGAGGATTTTCAGCAAAGCCCAGCTTAACAGCTTCCTGTACAACCTGTTCATATGGAAGGCCTTCATTTGTCATTCGGGTCAGGATATAATTAGAAGTACCATTTAAGATGCCTATAATGGTTTTTATACGGTTAGCTGATAAACCATCTTTAAGGGCTCCAATTATGGGTATCCCTCCTCCAACACTTGCCTCGAAAGATATATTTATGCCATATTTGATGGCTGCCCTGTAAATCTTTTCCCCTTTCTCAGCCAATAGAGCCTTGTTAGCGGTTACAACATGTTTGCCATTTTTTATGGCTTTGAGAATGAATTCTTCGGCTTTTTCCAGGCCTCCCATGAGTTCCACTATAATATCAATCTCAGGGTCATCAATGAGTTCCATCGCATTTGTAGTCATTATATTCGGATCTACAAATATACCACGATCAGTTTCAAGATCAAGGTCTGCTATTTTTTTTACAACAACCTTTGCTCCAACGCGATTTGTAATAAGTTCCTGATTAGTATTCAAGGCCTCAAAGGTTCCTGCTCCAACGGTTCCGAATCCGATAATTCCAATATTTACTTGTGACATGATATCCTTAAATTAATACAATGTGATTACTAATATATTATAAGGCCTTTGCGAAATGCCCCATTTCGACCGGTTATCAGGATCCTTAAAGGAAGACAAAGCTTTTGAAAAAAGACCTCAGTGATAATGCTCTATTCTCCTAAGGCCTTCTTTATTCCCCTGATGGCCTGTCTGATACGGTGAGGATTTTCTACAAGGGCAAAACGAACGTATTCATCTCCGTATTCACCAAATCCGACGCCAGGAGAGACAGCAACTTTTGCTCTTTGAATCAGCATTTTAGAGAATTCAATAGAACCCATTTTGATGAATTCTTCCGGGATTTTGCTCCAGACGAACATTGTGCCCTTAGGTTTTTCCATTGACCAGCCAATGCGGTTGAGTCCCTCTACTAATACGTCTCTTCGTTCACGATAGGTATGAACAATATCCTGAACACAATCATAGGGGCCATTCAAGGCAATAATGGAAGCAATTTGAATAGGCTGAAACATCCCGTAATCAAGATAACTTTTTATACGTCTCAGCGCTGCCACCAAATCCGGATTTCCTACGCAAAAACCGACTCTCCATCCTGGCATTGAATAACTTTTGGACAGGCTGAAAAGTTCAACCCCAATTTCTTTTGCTCCAGGTATTTGAAGAAAACTGGGCGGTTTATAATTATCAAAAACAAGGTCCGCGTAAGCGAAATCATGGATTACAATCATATTATGTTCCTGGCAGAAGCTTACTATCTTTTCGAAAAAGGATCTATCTACTACCGTTGTAGTTGGATTGTGAGGATAAGAGATGATAAGCATTTTCGGTTTGGGCCAGGTTTGTTTGGTCGCAGTTAAAAGGTCTTCAAAGAAGTCTCTGCCCGGGCCAACGGGAATACCCCTTAGATCTCCGCCAGCGATTATGACAGAATAAGGATGAATGGGATAGGTCGGGTTTTGAGCGAAGACTACGTCACCGGGAGATATGCTGGCAAGGACAAGATGAGAAAGTCCCTCTTTGGCGCCAATTGTGACAATTGCTTCTTCATCCGGATCCAGGTCAACATCAAAACGTCGTTTATACCAGTCACAAATAGCTTTTCTTAGTTTCGTAATGCCCATTGAAGCTGAATAGCGATGATTATGCCCTTTTTTGGCTGCTTCGATTAATTTATCAACAATATGTTTAGGGGTTGCCAAATCCGGATTACCCATTCCCAAATCAACAATATCTTCTCCCCTGTGGCGAGCGTCCATTTTTATTTTATCGACTGTGGAAAAGACATATGGGGGTAAGCGTGTCATTCGCCTGAATTCTAGCATTTATCGGGTCTCCTGTATTTGTTTAGAGGTGATAATCTAACGAAACCTAACATTATATGGTATAAAAGTGCAATATTTTATAGTCGTAAATCAGAAAAATCAAAGAATAACTTATCTTTATCATTGATTATGATATATTAATCAAATACAGTTTCTTTTACAGAGAAAATATTTGACAGGATTAAGATTAGTCTATAGAAAAAATGTGAATTGTAATGATCTCGATCCATCAACAAATGGTTTATTTTCTTTGCAGGCCGACAATACTTTTCAAAATATGATGGGATATGAATTTATGGATAATAAAAAAGAATCAAACACATATGCAAATGCTGGTGTTGATATCGATAAGGCTAACAGGTTGGTGGATGTCCTCAAACCGATTGTGAGCAAGACATTTAAATCAGGTGTTATGGCAGATATTGGTGGTTTTGCCGGCCTTTTTTCTTTACATTTGCAAAATATAAAAAATCCGGTACTGGTAAGTTCCACTGACGGCGTTGGGACTAAATTACGCATTGCCTTTATGATGGATAAGCATGATACAATAGGCATTGACCTGGTCGCGATGACTGTGAACGACATTATGGTGCAAGGAGCCAGGCCATTATTTATGCTGGATTATATATCCATGGGTAAGCTGCATATTGATAAGGCCCGTGATATTGTAAAGGGAATTGCTGCGGGGTGTTTGGAGTCTAAATGTTCTCTTATTGGAGGAGAAACCGCTGAAATGCCAGGCTTTTACCCCGAAGGAGAGTATGATTTAGCCGGTTTTGTGGTTGGATTGGTTGATAATGAAGACATCCTTGATGGTTCTGAGATTGCAGTAGGTCATCAGGCTATCGGGATTGGCGCAAGCGGCCTTCATAGCAATGGGTATTCTCTGGTAAGAAAGATTTTCTTTGATGGTCTAAAGATGTCTGTAGATGATTATGTCGAGGATTTTGGCAGAACCCTGGGAGAAGAGCTACTGGAACCAACGCGTATCTATGCCAGTACAATTAATAATCTTAGAAGAGATTTCCAACTATATGGCATCGCTCATATTACCGGAGGTGGTTTGATTGACAATATCCCTCGCATTCTTCCAAAGGCATGCAAGGCTGTTATAAACCGAAAAAGCTGGCAATTACTGCCTATATTTAGTTATATTCAAAAAGCTGGACAGATTAGTGAATATGAAATGACCAGGACATTTAATAATGGTCTTGGTTTGGTGATTGTAGTAAGTGAAGATGATACAAGCGAGGTTCTTTTGAGACTTAAGGCTATGGGAGAAGCAGCTTATCATATCGGATCTGTGGAAGCAAAAGAGGAAGGAGATGAATCAGTTCAATTAATATAGCTGCTCCCCATTTATTATTCTTTCGTCCACTTGCATTTAGATAAAATCTATCAGGATAATACTTGCATGTCCCAGAAAAAACGGATCATGATTAGCGCCTGTCTTTTGGGAATCTGTTGCAGGTATGATGGTAAAGCATCCAGATCCCCTGCTTTGTTAAATTCTATTGATTTCTATGATTTTATCCCTTTTTGTCCTGAACAGATGGGAGGTCTCCCCACGCCACGAATTCCCGCTGAAATGAAAACCGGTGATGGATATGATGTCTTGACTGGCTCGGCGAGACTCATTAATGACCTTGGAGAAGATGTAACCGATGCCTTTGTTAAAGGAGCCTGTGAGGCCCTGAAATTACATCGTATATCCAGGCCTGAAGCGGTAATTTTGAAAGACAGGAGCCCCTCATGCGGCATATTGACACCTTATTGTGAGAAAAAAGGTGGCATGGGTATTGGTGTCACGGCCGCTCTTTTTAGATTAAATGGGATTGATATCCTTGAATTGGGACAAAATGATCCTTTTCCCAACCAACTACCATGCCTTGGCAGACGCGGGGATAAAGGTTAATGACGTAGAAGATCTTGAACATACCGTTGCCGCGGTGCCTCTGTCCATTGCCTGGAATAATTATTATCCCATATTGGAATAGCGCTTGGAGTTTGTACCTGTTTCCATAAAGCAATAAATATGATTGAAGGCTCTGTTATGAAAGATATTCATAACAGGGCCTTATCTTTTTGTAAGGAGGGTCGCGATCTTGTTTATCGCGTCATCCGCAACAGCTTCAAGCTTTTTATTTACGATCCTTGAATAATACTCTTTTTCTGTTTTGGTAAAAGGCTCACCCCTCAATTTTTTATAGATTAGTTCTTGCTGTTTGGGGGGAAATAGAATCTTAAGATACAGCTTTAGCTTATAAGAATCAAGGTCAGGCAACTCTCCTTGTTTTTTTGCAAAACATGAACTTTTATGGTCTATTACCTTTTGATTCATTTTATGAATATGATCTTCTCCAAATAATGGGTCAAGAAATTTATTTTCATGATCCCCAAACAGAATTAGGTGTTTTCATGGTTGAATGATGGCTTCTCATCCGGTACATGTGCATTCTTTTTGAATTTGGGTATTCTGAAGGCTCCCTTTTTCCAAAGTCCCCCCTCTCCAAAACAATTCCAGCCCCAGCGCAGCCACTGAAGAAGAGAATGGGCCAGCCATAATGCCCATAAGAGCATAAGCAGCCGATACGCAAAGATGGGCAGTGACCAGACGACTGGTTGAGGCATGGTAGAACTCATACGATCCTGTGTCCAGCAGAGCAGAAATTGAGACGAATTATTACCCATAATCTGCATCTTTGGAATACCCAAAAGCCCATTTTTGATAGCAAAATAAAGCCCTATAAGGGAGGCCAGAGACCAAAATACCAGGATAATCTGAAGCAGATTAAAGGAAAAGGCACCTGTGACAACAGGTTCTTTCTTACGTAAACCAAGGGCCAATAGCCATCCCGCAATCATAATGGCTGTCAAAGGATGTATCTGGGTCAAACCTAAACCTAAAAGGAGCCAGTGTCTTGTTTTTAAAGGAGTAAAAGAGACCCTGCCCAAGGCAATGGCGGCAATAATAATAACAAGCAGGTAAGACCAGAAGAGTACTGCCGGCCCCAGACGCGGCCCCATTGTGAGGAGAATCCAGCGTTTTGGCATTTGAAAGCTTACTTTGGCATTAACCGCCTCCTGCCCAATATCCACCAGTGGTGATTTGATAATTAATGTCGAATCTGAATCCTGATGCCATTCTACCTCAATTTTTTGATTTCCAGGGCGAAGAGGTATTATTACTTCCCTTTCTTCTTTAAAAGATTGCCTCTTATTATTAATTTTAACTACTTGTAACCGGGCCTGCTCCGGTAAGAGTATCCTGTGCTGTGCACCCTGACTGCTACAAATTTTCAGCAAAAGAGTTGATTTTGTAAATCGTGCTCCCGGCACCATGGTCAACGATGCCTTATTAATTGTGACTGTCTGGCCGGGAACTGCGTCTGGTCGTGACACTTGAATTATCACCTCTTCTCCTGGCCAGGGCTGCCATTTTGGTTTAAAATTGCCAAATTGATCCTGATGCAGTATCTGAGGAATTCCTGATAGAGAACAATGCCAAACAGGGCTAACATCCAATAACCAGGTCTCTGCCAATGGGACATTAAGGGGAGCCTTAAGTATTAATTTAGATTCTTTCTTTAAAATAGAATCAAATGTTATTGTTTGTTTTTTAGGCCCCATTTGAATCATGGCCATATTATTTTCAACAGGAATCGCGGGCGTTGTCACAGATTCGCCTTTGAATAACGGGAACGACAGGCTGACCGGACTTCCCAGGGGAGTCATTCTTGTAATAGTAGTTATAACTTTCCATTCCAGGCTCAGAAAAATCAAACGCCGCACATGAAAGAAGGGGGAAAGAGCGGGGGAAGATTGTGACATAATTAAAGGATTATCTTTACCTGTCTTACGAATTAGCTTTATACTCGCATCTACCTGCCCGTCCTTTACACCCAAAACATCCCAGCCTTCACTTTTAAAGGATACAGTCTTAGGCCTTAAAGGCAGTTGAAGCTGAAAAGAATTGGCCTTGGGTGGTTTCCCTATTAAAGTAATCTTATGAACCTTTTTTGGCAATAGCACCCATAGCAGGCCTTCTTTGTCACGCATAAGAGCTTTTGCTTTCTCAGAATTAACCAGGACTTTTTCAGGCCTCCATAGATCTAAAGA
>DAOWOF010000103.1 GCA_030642205.1 Desulfobacteraceae bacterium
AAGGTATTATAAGTTTTCGAAATTATAAATCAAAAAAATATTTACTCTTGACCTTTAATAAATAATTCCAGAATATTTTTAATTCGTTTCCTGAGTTTTCTGTCTTTTTGGAGTTTTCCCCCAATACGCTCAAGAACATTATTCATAAAACTATACCGGGCCAAATTAAATTCTTGCCCCAATTTTTATTGAGGTGTAAATGATACATCCTTCCCTCGGCAAGGTAAAGATACCAGGATACTTTGGCCATTTTAGGGGATGTACGGCAGGGACAGTGCGAGCGGCGCATGATCTGGGAGAAAATATTCAAGAGATTCTAAAGACAATTGGCGGTTATAATAAAGATGGAATACACCAATTTGAGAAGGAAGGAATCATTTGGCAAAGATTGAGGGGATCCCGGCCTAAAGCGAGATTAGCTAAAATAGCCGTTTATGTTCATATAGTAATTACTTTATCTGCAAGCTGCATAGAGGTTATAATATCTAACATATTGGTTGTTTCACCCACCTGTTTTTGATCAAGCAGATGAAAATGGTCCAAACAGGTGCCGCAGACCAGGATATGTACCCCATTTTTTTCCAGACCTTGTAATATGGGTAATATATCCAAACCGGAAATAGTTAGTTTAACACCATTATTCAAAAAAACCAGGCGCCATAATTCTTGACCCATTTCAGCAAGAGTTGACAAAAAACTGGTCATCAATTTTTTCCCCAGTTCAGGATCTCCATGACCAATCTCGTTATTAGTTATCATGACCATTATTTTCGCAGTAAGGTTGGATACAGGGCTTTTAGAGGGAATGGAAAGAGTTTCATCTTGGGCAGCTTTACGTTGGCCGATGACCTGGATGGAATCTTTATCCACCTTGACCGAAACTGAATAGTTTTTAAATTCCAGAAAACGAGTTACATTTTGTTTGGCCGCATCATTATCTACTATAACCTTTATCCAGTCCGGCCCTTCCTTTTCCAATGTCTCCTTTGTTTTTAAAACTGGGGCAGGGCAAGCCATTCCTCTGACGTCTATCTCATTCATGCTTATCTCCGGAGCATCCACTATTGGGGTAAAAAAATCAAAGGTCTGATTCAGGGGCAGATCATCAGATAAGAGCACCTAGTGAACAGGAAAAAACTGATCCGGTCAAGCAAAAACAAAGGCATTGTTAAATTAAGGACAGGTTTGCAATCTAAGAACTATCCAAAATTAACAATGCCCATATTTTAATGCGACACTATATAAGCGCTTAAAGGTTTTCCGTGGAAAGAGATTCCTTTGCTTTATGTTGCGCCTTTAAAAATCAGCGAAACTATCTTCGTCCATGGGAATAATTTTCTTTGGGTTAACTTCACCCTCATTATGAACTTCCTCTACCTTATTTTTTTTATTTTTTCCCGCCATCGCAAAGGTATCATGGATATGATGAGAGGCAGTGCCAGATAAATGCGCCGAAGATTTTTTGTCTCCGTCTGCCGATTTTTTTCCACCCACTATTGCTTTCAGTTCGCCGACCATTGCTTTCATCTGCTCTGCCTGCGCGTTCATCTCTTCTGAGGCAGACGCCGATTCCTCTGCGCTGGCCGCGTTCTGCTGGACTACCTTGTCCATCTCGGAAACTGCCGAATTTACCTGGCTAATTCCCTCTGCCTGTTCATTGGAGGCTGCTGCGATTTCGCTAACCAGTTCGCCTACCTTGGATGTGCCTTCTGAAACTGTGCGGAATTCATCATTGGTCTTGTTTACCAGATCTGATCCTCCACTAACCTTTTTAACAGTCCCTTCTATTAATTCTGCCGTACTCTTGGCTGCGTCCGCGGAACGTAAGGCAAGGTTTCTGACCTCTTCTGCCACCACTGCGAATCCTGCTCCGGCTTCACCCGCTCTTGCCGCTTCAACTGCGGCATTCAAAGCAAGAAGGTTGGTCTGGAACGCAATTTCATCAATAGTCTTTACCACCTTCTGGGTCTCATTGCTTGCCTTTGAGATCTCTTCCATGGATGCTGTAAGCTCTGTCATGGACTGATTGGCGGATGATACCACCTGGTTGGCCTCCTTCATCAGGTTATCCGCCTGTCCCGCGTTTTCCGCATTTTGCTTTGTCATGGATGACATTTCTTCAAGGGATGAAGATGTCTCCTCAATGGATGCGGCCTGCTCAGAGGCACCTTCAGCTAAAGACTGGCTGGCTGATGATACCTGGCCTGAAGCTGAAGCCACCTGATCAGATCCTTCATTCAGACCTTTTATGATTCGATTGATGGGACCAGTTATGCTTTTTGTGATAAAAAAAGCAACAGCAAGACCAATAAAAAGCAAAACAATCAATCCTGTAATCATAACCGTTGAAGCACTGGAAAGGGATGACACTGTCTCTTGAGCAATCCTGTCGGTAGCTGTCATATCTGCGTCTGTCATGCTCTTGCAGACATCAATGACTTGCTGCCCTGCCTTGCCACTCTTATGATCCAGATCCTGTAAAAGATGCCAGTTATCAATAAATTCAGTCATGGCGCTCTTATATGATTTTCCAGCCTCTTTGATCACATCAATTCGCTCAAGATTCTCAGCAAGATGGGTTATACTTATTAGTTCCTCAAACTTGCTATCTATCCTGATAAAATTCTTCCTGGCATCCTCCATAATGGAAATATTACGAAGCGCCTGTGATTTAAAGGTGTTAACCATGGTATCATTACAGAGACCAATGACATCATTTACCAGAGATATCTTGGCGTTTCGCTCCATCATATCCTTGGTAAGCTTTTGCTGCTGACTTTGCAGGTATTCATTGGCAATAATTATATACATTTCTGCGTTTTTATGCATTCCTATGCGAAGCTTATTCAACGTAGCGTTTTTTGCTAAACTTCCTTTTTTAGTCTCTTTCAGAAAAAATCTCATTGTTTCCTGATAATCTTCTAACGATACTTCAATCTCGCTAATACGCCAGATATCTTCCTGGTTACGAGTAATTTGCCGAAGACCAAGAATATCCTCGCTTGTTTCATCTATTTTACTGATAGCCTTTTCCATGAATCCGGCATCATTAAGGGCCTGTGATTTAAAATTTAGCACACGGGCTGCAAAACCTCTATCGATCAGACTGGTTACAAGTGCTATTTTTTTCTGACGCTCATCAAGGTCTACCTTTAATCTCTCGTTCTGGCTGGCCAGGAATTGGTTGCTGCTGGCCATATATCTTGCTGCTGATTCGTCAAGCGCCTTTCTAAGGGACTTCATTTTTGCAGTTATATCCACGGTTTGCTGGATAAGATTCCCATATCTTTCTTTTGCTTCAGTCGCAAGGGCTATATGTTCTTTAAGCTTTTCAAGGTGTATCGATTTTTTATCCAGCTCACGGCCTTTTTCAAGGGCCTCGTCTATGGCCTGGAGTTCTTTTTTAGCATTATCGTAAAACTTGCTGTCTTCTGTAAAGCCGTATCCCCGCATCTGGTACATCAGCCGGTTAGCAGCTCCACGCAGATCAACAGCCATGATAACTTCAGGAACATACTCATTAGCAAGGATACTGCTCTGATTGTTAACTCTTGCCATGTTAAAAACAGCAAGGCTGCCTAAAACACACATGATTACAATCAAGATCCCAAAGCCAAACGTAATTTTCATCCCTAGTTTCATGTTCTTAAACATATTAACTCCTCCAGACACCTTATTGATATGGACTGTTTTACTCTATTTAATGAGATCCAGTCCTTTATTTAATCCATCTATATTTATTTATCGTTCGTTCAGATAAAAACATGAGTAAAAGATCCCGAAACCCTGCGGTTAAAGTTTTGATCTTCCTTGACCTTGACAGATAAGCGCAGACTTCGAAGAATCCTGGTTTTTGTTAAGATACTAGTTAATGTCTTATATCAAATACCCTGATTCCAAGGTATAAGTTGACATAAAATGGAGCTTTTGCTAAGAAAACGCTATGATCTTATTTATAATGGAAAAATGTGCAATGATCGTCCATGAAATGAGAGTATTTTTTTCAAGTTCAAGGACTCTAAAATTGTAAATATTGACCATTCTTTGATGAAAAAAGACTAAATTTATATTATTCTTAAAAGCCCTTGCATGACCTCTTAAGAATAAAATTTCTGTTTTTCAAATAAAGACTCTGTCAAGTTTGGTCAAATGCACAGTATAAGCACTAAATCTACAGGAAAGGAGTATCTTTAATTATGGAAGCATTAACACCTTTTTATGAAGTGAATGAGGCTTTGGTGGCAATGGGCGCCGAAAAGTTGAATCTATGTATGCAGTGTGGAATGTGTTCAGGTTCCTGCCCCTGGCGACTGGTTGATGGGCCTTTTAATATAAGGTCATTAATCAGAATGGCTCAGCTAGGTGTTGAAGGCTATGAATCTGATGATATTTTATATGGCTGTACCACATGTAATAAATGTGTCCTGAAATGTCCCAGAGGTGTTAATATTATTGATGTGGTTAGAACCATGCGAGCCATGATTGCTGAAACAGGTTCCATTCCGGGCGTTTTAAAGACTGCCACAGGCAGTGTTCACAGTAACGGGAATCCATGGTCTGAACCGGCAGACAAGAGGACTGCCTGGATGGAAGGGCTCGATGTCCCTGTCTTTGAAGAAGGCACAGAGTACTTCCTGTCTATTTGCTGCACCTCTGCATATGATCCAAGGAGCCAGAATATTGCCAAGGCCATGGTTAAAGTCCTTACT
Source organism: Desulfobacteraceae bacterium (assembly GCA_030642205.1). Classification (GTDB taxonomy): domain Bacteria; phylum Desulfobacterota; class DSM-4660; order Desulfatiglandales; family Desulfatiglandaceae; genus DAOWOF01. The sequence continues at coordinate 4,710 of DAOWOF010000103.1, forward strand.
GCCGCAGGTATTAGCTTTGGTGTAATCGGGAATGAAGAACGCTGTTGCGGTGAGTCCATGCGCAAGATAGGTGATGAAGCACTTTTCATGAGTACTGCCGAAAAAAATATTAAACTTTTTAATGATAAGGGTATAAAAAAAATCATAACCACCTCCCCTCATTGTTATTATACCTTTTCCCAGGAATATCCCGAAGTAGGGGGTGAATTTGAAGTTGTTCATTATACTCAAATCCTGGCAAGCTTGCTGGAAGAAGGAACATTGAAGCTGACCAAGACACTGGATTCAAAGGTTACTTACCATGATCCATGCTATCTTGGCAGGCATAGCGATATCTATGATGCTCCACGGTCTATTATTTCTGCTGTATGCAATGGAGACCTGGTAGAGATGAAGAATGTAAAGCAAGATAGTATCTGCTGCGGGGCTGGGGGTGGACGATTATGGATGGAAACACCACCGGAATGGCGTTTTTCCGACCTGAGGATCCATGAGGCTTGTGATACCGGAGCAACAATTTTGGCCACTGCCTGTCCTTATTGTATTTCCATGCTGGAAGATAGCCGCAAGACTACCAATAGAGAAGATGATATTGAGATAAAAGATATCTCAGAATTAGTGGCAGACGCGCTGTAACATAATTAATAATATAATCCCAGGAATTATTAATGAGTCTTATTCTTGTAGATTTAGTCTAAGCCTGACGCGGATATTATAAAATGCCATTTTCAAATAGTCTCCCGGGCAAGGTATTTTTTATGGAAAGCAATAATGAACATAGCCTATCTTGACTGTTTTTCCGGCATCAGCGGTGATATGTTTTTGGGGGCGCTGCTGGATTGCGGTTTACCATTGGATGATCTTGTTCGGTTATTAGGAAATCTTGATCTTGATGGTTATAGAATCGACAAAAGACCTGAAGCCAGAAAACATATTTATGGCACTCGTTTTAAAGTAAGACTGGAAGATCAAACCCAACCGCCAAGAAATCTTGAAGATATCAAAAGGATTATATGTCAGGGGAAACTTAGTGAATCGGTTCGAGATAAGAGTCTGGATGTCTTTTCCGCCCTTGCCCGGGTAGAGGCCAAGGTACACAATCTTAGGCCTGAAAAGGTCCATTTTCATGAGGTTGGCGCGGTTGATTCTATTATTGATATAGTAGGGACTGTTTATGGCATTGAACGATTAGGCATAAAAAGGATTTATGCCTCCCCTCTTCCGCTGGGATCCGGATTAATCAAGTCCGGCCATGGAATGATTCCTGTCCCTTCTCCTGCCACCATCGCTCTTTTAAAGGATATTCCTGTTTTTGCATCTGAAACCGGATCTGAGATGGTTACTCCTACAGGAGCTGCTTTGCTCAAAGTTTTAGGGCATTCCTTTGGACCAATGCCGCCCATGGTAGTTCATCAGATTGGCTATGGGGTAGGGAAAAGGGATTTACCGGATCGGCCTAATTTACTGCGAATCCTGAAAGGAGATCATGCCCCGGCGCAAGACAGCGATACAATCCTTATGCTTGAGACCAATCTGGATGATTCCAGTCCTGAATGCCTGGGATATCTAATGGAACGTCTATTTGAGGCAGGCGCCCTGGATGTGACTTTTTTTCCTGTACAGATGAAAAAAAACAGACCTGGGATTCAACTCCAGGTAATGGGACATTCTGATCAAAAAGATGTCTTGATGGACATTATCTTTAAAGAAAGCACTGCCTTGGGGGTAAGATTTCGTAACTCTCAAAGGAAAATTTTAAAAAGATCAACTTATGAGATAGATAGCCCCTGGGGGAAGATCAGAGCCACAAGAGTTCAGGAAAATGATGGGTCTTTTTCATATCGACCGGAGTATGAAGCTTGCAAGAAAATCGCCATTGATCACAGTTTGCCTCTGCGTGATGTCTATGCATGGGTCAATGGAAGAGATTAACCTGGGGTTCGATCTGAAAGGCTATCCCTGGACTGCTGGCTTTTGAGGACTTTTGATGTCCGGATCACAATTTAATAATTTGAAACATGCCTATCAAGGCGCTGATGTTTTGGGCAAAGGCGCCCTTGTGCTGTCTACCTGGTTTGGAGCTGGAATCTTTCCTTTAGCTCCCGGGACTATTGGGACTCTCGCCGGCCTTCCTCTTGTCTTTCTGTGCTTTCATTTAAAAGACTTAAATAAAGTCCTTTTTATTATTACTGTTATCATCATAGCCGTATGGGCTGCCGATCGGGCCCGGATACTGCTGGATAAAGATGACCCTAAGGAAGTAGTGATTGATGAAGTGGCAGGTTTTCTTGTAGCCATCTGCATTTTTCCATTTTCCTGGCGGATCCTTTTTTTAGGCTTTATGTTGTTTAGACTTTTCGATATACTAAAGCCATTCCCTATCAAGCAATTGGAAAAACTGAGAGGAGGATGGGGAATAGTACTGGATGATCTTTTGGCGGGTATATATGCCGCCCTGCTTCTTAAAATTATATTTATAGTTTTATAATGTCTGGCGAAATTATTACAATCGGAACTGAACTGGTATCCGGCAATACTCTTGATATAAATTCATGCTACGTGGCTGAACGTATTACGTCCGCGGGCTTGCAGATAACCAGGATAACATCTGTCGGCGATGATTTGCAAAGGGTCTATGTCATCCTTAAACGGGCTATTACGCGATCAGATTTTGTTATTGTAACAGGGGGCCTTGGTTCCACTGATGATGATCTGACCAGTGAAATTGCAGCCAAGGCCTTTAACCGCGCCCTTCATCTTGATAAAGAGATGCGAGCCAAAATTGAATCTTTTATAAAGGCCAATAAAATTGAATTGACCCCTACTCTTGAGAAAATGGCCTGGATGCCAGAGGGTTCAAAACTTTTAAATCCAAAAGGCATGGGATGCGGTTTTTCCCTGATAGAAAATAATATTCAGCTCTATTTTCTACCAGGAGTTCCGTCTCAGGCACATTATTTAATGGATAAATTCGTCTTGCCTGAACTTCTCGGCCTATATCAGGATCGACCTGTTATGAAGCAGCGGGTCCTTAAACTCTATGGCCTCAATGAACCAACCATCGCTGATATGTTCAAGCAGCTCAAAGGACGCACTGGCAAGGCTGTATTTGGATTTTACCCTAAATT
>DAOWOF010000063.1 GCA_030642205.1 Desulfobacteraceae bacterium
AGTAAATTTAGATAAGACATTCAATTTGTCTTTAAAGTTTCAAACAAACGCTATACTCTCCTTAATATTTATTCAAGGAATAAAGGATTTTTATGCCTTTTTTGCAAAAGCATATCATGATGGGCTCGTAAAAAGGTTCATCAACATGCCTGTGGTGGAATAGTTTGAATTTATTTTAAATTGCAAGGAAGGGACAGCCTTCACCCGCCTGGTAAAAAGGCGTGGAGCGACTTTGTACCAGGTTACCATTATCATAAATCAGAAAATTGCAGGAGTTGCAATGGTCAGAAAAATAGTTTAGTATTTGTTTGAATTATAAATCAGGTTCTAAGCAACTATGAATGTAATCCCCGCGACAACTAACCTTTTTGGTGGTATCCTTCCAGATCCGGAAGCCCTTCCGGAAGACCTTACTGAATTTTCAGTATCACTCCGTGATTCTGCCCATCTTTGGAAAAAAAAGGGCTTTCAAGTAATCTGGCTGGAGATTCCAATTAGCAAATCCAATCTAATCCCGGGAGCTGTAAAAATTGGTTTTAAATTTCATCACTGTGGAAAGAATTATCTAATGTTAACCTGTCAATTACAGTCAGGTGCATTTATCCCACCTTTTGCAACCCATTATATAGGTGCCGGAGGCGTAGTTATAAATAAAGAGATGGAACTTCTTGTGGTCTGGGAGAAGATTCATAAATTATCACGACCGTATTATTACAAGCTTCCTGGAGGGGCCATAAAGCAGGGTGAGCATATCATAGATGGAGTTATACGGGAAGTATTTGAAGAGACAGGAGTTCGTACTGAATTTATATCTCTTGCCTGCTTTAGACATTGGCATGGATATCGTTATGGTAAATCCGACCTGTATTTTGTATGTCGTTTAGCTCCATTAACCCATGAGATCACCATGGATGAAAATGAAATTGAGGAAGCCCTGTGGATGCCAATAGAACAGTATCTTACGAGTAAACAGGTTGGATATTTTAACAAGCGAATTGTAGAAATAGCATTAGGAGAAGGTGGGATGCATCGGGGCAGATCTGAAGATTTCCAAAAATCTTCTACTTCCCATGAAATATACCTCTAACAAGATCAATATTTGACAATCTCGTAAAAATTCCATCCATATTTTGATATGGATTATTAAAGGATAACAGTACAAATGACACAAAAGATCATCCTCCAGGATGCATTTAAGGGTTTTACCCTGGATCAGGACAAAATCATTTCCCCCAGCGAAACAATAGAACGCTTTAAAAAAAAGCTTAACAAATTAGATATGAATATCCTTAAGGAAACCAAAAGGATTGATAATGGACGCCTTGGGATACCTGTATATTTTAGTATCTGCGGATCCGATGCCATAAAAATGACCGGCACAAAAAAACAGATGGGGAAAGGGGCCACATCCCAGCAGGCAGAAGCAAGCGCTGTAATGGAGTTGGCCGAGCGTTTTAGCTTTTTTAGCTTTTGTAATGATAAGAATAATTTTTTTACTGAAAAATACTCCAAACTCAAAGACGAAGCCATCCCCTTTGATATGATAGCCCAATCAGTGCATGATAAGTCCGAAGAATTGCGGATTACACAAAAAATCTTTGATAATCTCACACTGAAATGGACTTGGGGTTATAATATGACCATGGAAAAAAAGGTTCTTATTCCTTTTGACTGGTTTTATACGATTAATGAATTTAATGGCCCCTGCGCCGGCAACTGCGTTGAAGAAGCAATAAGTCAGGGTATTTGTGAAATCGTAGAGCGTCATGTTTCATCCATTATAAGCCAAAACAGGCTTCAGGTTCCTGTTATTAACGGAAAAACTGCCACAGATCCGATGGTTTTGGAGATGTTGGCAAAATACGAAAGCAACGGAATTAAACTCTATCTTTCCGATTTCTCATTAGACATGGGAATACCCACAGTAGGAATCCTCGCATATGACCCGACGACCTTTCCGGACCAGAGTGAAATTGTCTGGACAGCAGGGACAACACCTGACCCACAAAAAGCGCTCAGTCGAGCCCTCACTGAAGTGGCCCAATTGGCAGGTGATTTTAACAGCAGCTCAAATTATATCGCCAGCGGTCTGCCAAAATTCAGTAAAATTGAAGACGCTGATTTTATTATAAATCATAAAACACAGATTAATATATCAGCTCTGCCAAATCTGGCTGATAATAACATCAAGGTTGAAGTCCTGAACATGATTAAGGCACTGGAAAAAAAGGGAATGGAAGTGCTTGTAATTAATACCATGCATCCCGGACTTAAGATCCCTGCCTTTTACACAATTATACCGGGAGCTCATTTCAGGGAACGGGCCATGGGAACCAGCACAGGGATGTTTATAGCCAAAATTATAACGGAAAACAGAGCTCCGGCACAAGCCGTCAAGGAACTGAAAGAGATGCAGGATCTGTTACCGGAAAGATATTATCTTCAATTTTATCTGGGATCAGCACATTTGAACCTGAATGATTATACGACAGCTTATGAATATTTTAAAAACGCCATGGCTTTTGAGCCCACGCCTCAAGATATCCCTACTATCTATTCATATATGGGAATTTGCTTAAAAGATATGGGTAAATATAACAGAGCCCTTGAAGTCTTAAAAAAAGGCGAGGCCTTTGATAAAGAAAGGACAGATATTTATAATCTAATGGGATTTTGTCATTTCAAGTTAAAAGAACATGAAAAAGCGATCGAATGCTTTAACCAGGTGCTACGTTTAGACCCTGGTTCAGCAATAGATTATGCCAATATTGCCTCAAACTACCGAGAATTGGGTGAAAAGAATATGGCAATTCAATATTACGAAATTGCTCTAAAACTTGATCCCTCTATAGCCTTTGCAAGAAGTAATCTTGATAATTTAACAAAATGACTGTTACAGGATCCGGACATAAAACTCTTTTTTAGAAAACGGGAATATATGATGGATTCGTAAAGATCCATCAATAGGCCGATTGAGGAACCCATTTGAATGCACTTTAAATGGTGGGAGATGGGCAGTTCTTTCCTGCAAAAGTAAAAAGATGCAAGAATCCTTTTTACGGGGTTATCATATATGAAACAAATTTTTCCATTTAAAAATCGATATTATTTACCAATTTTCTTTATTTTAGTGACATTTATTCTTTGGAACCCATCTCTATGGGCAGAGGAAAGGATCTCGGATATCCAGATCAAAAAGAACCAGGACCAGCTCAAAGTCCATTTCAGGGTGGAGGACTGTTTTTCGGATGATATGAAAAAGGCTATTGAAAACGGGATCGAGACTTCTTTTACATTTTTCATTATACTTTATGAAGTTCGTCCTTTCTGGACGGACAAAAAACTGACTGCCCTGGAAGTTTCCCATACTATACGATATGATAATTTCAGGAAGCAATATAAAATTCGATTATTAGAAAATGTCGATCAACCTGAACTGGCTACAGATAATTTTATGGTTGCAAAAAAATGGATGGCAGAAGTAAATGGGATTCCTGTTATTGATAATTCCTTACTAAAAAAAGGAGACAGATACAAGATACAAATTATGGCCGAACTCGACAAAATCAGGCTACCCTTTTATCTCCATTACATCTTTTTCTTTCTTTCATTATGGGATTTTGAGACAGACTGGTATTCTTTTGATTTTACCTATTGATGTACCTATTAAAAAGCAGGTAATATTCCGTTAAAAAAATATGTTTTTTCCAAGATGACAGATTATCTAACAATTGAAAAACAGGACTATCAAAGGAGACGCAGGGAGAGATACCTGATAATTGCCCTGCTTATCGTCATTTCCTTTTTGACTTATCTTGGAATATGGGTATTTGATATTGGAATGGATCTGCCTTTTCCAAGCAGTATCCTTTTTTTATTTTTGATTAATATCAACGTTATTTTACTGCTTTTACTCCTTTTCCTGACCTTCCGTAATCTGGTTAAGCTCGTATTTGAGCGAAAAAAAAATATTATGGGGGCCAAGCTCAAAACAAAACTGGTCATGGCCTTTATAACCCTTTCATTATTCCCGACCATTATTCTCTTCTCTGTTTCCGTACAGTTTATTTCAGTTTCAATTGATTATTGGTTCAATCTTCAGATAGAACAATCTTTAAAAAATTCAGTAGAAGTAGGACAATCCTTTAACGAGCGTATTCTTGAAGAAAACCTTTCTTTAGGTAATAATCTGGGCAGGGTGATTAGTTATGAAGGATTCCTTTTACGCTCCCGTAAAGAGAGGCTTGGCAGATTCATCCATGACAAGCAGAAAGAATATCGTTTAGCCTCCATCAAAGTTTTTTCAAAAGAACTCGCCCTAATAGTCAGCTTTCAGGATACAAAGCTTGATTTAAGTCCTTTTAAGGGCCCCAGTCAGGAAGTCCTGTTAAATAGCTTTGAAAATGGAACAGACAGTAGATACAAGGAATCTTCCCCCCATGGAAACCTGATCAGTGGAATTATCCCAATCTTTTCCAGAACCCAGTCAAAGGCTGTTGTTGGCCTTCTGGTTCTATCCAAATTTGTACCTGGCCGTTTCGCCAATCGTATAAACGCGATTTCCAGAGGACTTCAGGAATACCGCCAGCTCAAGATGCTGAAAAGCCCTATGAAAATCAGTCATGTAATAATGCTTAGCATCGTTACTCTTCTAATTATTTTTTCTGCCGTCTGGTTCGGCTTTTATTTATCCAAGGAAATTACAATACCAATCATGGAATTGGCAGAGGGAACAAAAAGGATTGCCTCAGGAGATTATGATTTTTTTATTGATATGGAAACCAAGGATGAAGTTGGCGATTTGGTTAATTCATTTAATCAGATGACCACAGATCTTAAAACCAGCAAAAATAAACTTGAGGAGGCCAATCTTGAGCTGGTTAAAAGTAATTTTGAATTGGAACAACGACGACTCTATATGGAGATTGTTTTGGCAAATGTGGCGTCTGGAGTTATTTCCGCCGATGTTGATGGCATGATCCTGACCATCAATAAATCAGCTGAAAGGATGTTAGATGTTCAAGCGGATAATATTACAGGGACTAATTACAGAGAAATTCTGGAGCCTGAATATGTCCGGATAATCTCTGGTTTTATCCAGGACGAAGACCTGTTTAAAAAAGGCTCTTTTAAAAAACAAATCAGGTTTTCGGTAGCAGATAAAAGGCTAACTATACTCATATCTTTAGATATTTTACGGGATGATCGTGGAAATTACCTGGGGATTGTTGCGGTGCTGGAAGACTTGAGTGAAATCGAAAAGGCGCAGAGAATGGCCGCATGGAGGGAGGTAGCCAGACGCATCGCCCACGAAGTCAAGAATCCTTTAACGCCTATCCAGCTTTCAGCTCAGCGTCTAAACAAGCGATATGGAGAAAGACTTGCTCACGATGATGGCGAAATATTCAAAGAATGCACGCAGATGATCATTAAACAGGTGGACGAAATTAAATGTCTGGTAGATGAATTTTCAAATTTTGCCCGAATGCCTGCATCTAATCCAGCCCCAACCAATATCAGGGAGATAATCAATGAGGCCATAAGCCTGTATAAGGAAGCGCACAAGGATATCAAACTGATATTTAAGGATTCAGAAAAGGTTCCTGTCTGCAATCTTGATCGGGAGCAGATAAAAAGGGCGATGATCAATCTCCTGGATAATGCCATTCAGGCGATGGATGGCAAAGGGAAAATAAGCGTGGATCTTGATTACGATCAAGATCATAAAATAATACATCTTGAAGTAGCAGATAATGGGAAAGGCATCTCCCCTAAAGATAAAGCGCACCTGTTTGAACCTTATTATTCAACAAAGGAACAGGGAACAGGTTTAGGTCTGGCAATTGTTAATACGATAATTTCTGATCATGATGGTTTTATAAGGGTCAAGGATAATGAACCCCAGGGGACTAGATTTATTATTGAGCTTCCATTGAGGGTCTAACAAAGAGGCAAATGTTTATTTTTTTTTATCACTGTATCTGGCTCATCATTTTCCCAGGCTGCCTGATTATAGCCATTTTTGCAAAAAAACCGAGGTTGTTTGCAAGAATGGCATTGACGCTCCCCAAACGCCCTGTGAAAGAAAAAACTATCTGGGTACACGCCCTTTCCGTAGGAGAAGTAATTTCAGCCATCCCGTTGGTAGAAGCCTTAAAACAGAAATTCAAGGGCCAGCCCATTGTTTTTTCTGTAACAACCGCAAAGGGTATGGAAATTGCTCAAAAAGAATTGGCTGGCAAGGCGATTCTGCTCACCATGCCAATTGATTTTATCTGGTGTGTTCATAGATTAACCAATTATATCCGCCCTTCAATCTTTATTCTTGTTGAAACAGATATCTGGCCGGCAATCAGCCATCATTTACAGAAAAAAGGGGTTAAAAGTCTTCTTGTAAACGGGCGGATATCTCCCGGAACCTATAGGTCATATAAAAGGCTCCCATATATCACAAAGGCCCTGTTCAGACCGCTTGCCTCATGCTTGATGCAATCAGAACTGGATAAAAACCGGCTTGTCAGCGTATTGGGAAAAAGACAGTCAAAAAAGGTTTATAATACAGGAAACATCAAGTTTGACCGCCAACGGGAACCAATGGAGCAAAATGAGCGAAAAACATGGATTAAGACCTTGGGCCTTAATCAGGAAGGCCTGATATGGATTGCGGGAAGCACCCATCCTGGAGAGGAAAAAATAATCCTGGAAGTCTTTCAAAAACTTCTCGTATTATCCCCGGAACTACAACTTGTAATCGCCCCAAGAAAAATTGACCGCTCTGATGAGATCAAAGATCTAGCCCTGAAGATGGGGATCAAGGCAGCAAAAAGAACTGACCTTGGCAATAAAAAGATCAGCAATGGTCTTCTGATCCTCAATACCCTTGGAGAATTGGGCCGAATCTATGGCATTGGAGATATCAGTTTCGTAGGCGGCAGTCTCATCCCCTTTGGGGGGCATAATCTTCTTGAACCTGCCGCCTTTGGATGTCCTGTTATCTTTGGCCCGCATACTGATAATTTTGTTTCCATGGCCGGGCAGTTAGAAAAAGTCAGGGGAGGATTAAGGGTTAAAAACGCATCAGAGCTTTATACTTCTATGGAAAAGCTTATAAGGGATCAGAAGCTAAGGCAAGAGATGGGAACTCATGCCAAAAAATTTGTTTTTGATAATTCCGGCGCCTTGAAACAAGTTTTGACATTTATTGAAGAATTCATGCTGGAGTCATGATTTATTGTTGCCTGGCGCCTGAACACGCTGTTAAATAAAAAAACAGAATGGGGGCTTGCCCGACAACTTTGCTGTTTCTTTCGATATCAGGCATTGGTTTTTATATCAAAATGCTCATTTACGAGGTCATATGCGTATTGGTGTTTATCAAAATCATTCTTTATTTGGACAAGTTGATTATAATATTAAAGAAGCCATAGACAGCATTTCAAGGATTAATGCTGACCTGATGGTTATGCCGGAATTATTCAATACCGGTTATCAATTTATTTCAAAGAAAGAACTTCGATCTCTGGCAGAAGATATCCCGTCTGGCAAAACCTGCCAGGCCATGCTTGAGCTGGCTCAAAAAAAGGATATGTTTCTTGTCTTTGGCATAGCTGAAAAAGATCAAGGCCATTGCTATAATTCCGCTGTAGTTTTAGGCCCTCAGGGGTTTATTGGCAAATATCGAAAAATTCATCTCTTTGACAATGAGAAGCTCTTCTTTGATCCAGGCAATAGCGGATTTGAGGTGTTTGATCTAGGCCTTGCCAAAATTGGCATTATGATATGTTTTGACTGGTGGTTTCCGGAAGCTGCCAGGGTATTGGCCCTGAAAGGAGCGCAGATTATCTGTCATCCCTCCAATCTGGTGCTTGATCATTGCCAGGATGCTATGCAAACCCGTTCCATTGAAAATGGCGTGTTTAGTCTTACATCCAATAGAATAGGAACAGAGGCCAGGGGGGGCAAATCCCCCTTAACATTCACAGGCCAAAGCCAGATTGTTGACAATAAAGGCCGGATTTTACGCAGGATGAAAAAAACTGAAACAGGAATTGTCCTGGCCGGGATTGACGCCAAACAAGCGATTGACAAGAAGATTACACCACTCAACGACCGGTTCAAGGATAGACGTCCTGAATTTTATCAACCTTTGATTAGAAATCAATAAATCTGATGGCATTTTCCCTTCAATAAGCTTCCACTAATCTGCACTTTTGATTGCCTTTAAAAATAAGGCTTACATATGACACTCCAGTATGTTCAATGCAAACAGCAAAATATCCACAGCAACACCAATCTGATTAAACCATAAAAAAACTCGCCTAAGGGTCTGTCTCAAAATAAGTTGGACAATATCGTGCCCGGATTCAGGTTGGATTTGGTTGACATGACTGAACAAAGCATCCTTGAAATGGCTTCTAAGTAACTGCGATGAAAGTTACTCCTATAATAAACGCCGGGATCTTTCACCCCGGTTACATTGCTGAATAGTTACGGCATAAAAATTGCTAAAATTATTTTAGAGCCTTTAAAAAAAAGGTGCCGGTTACAAAAGAGGAAAAGACCATATAATTCTCTTTGCTCCAATAATAGAGCAGGGATGGAAACTCCTCAAGATTATTGAAAAAAATTGATATACACAGCAACATGAAAAAACAATATGTCATATGGGCATTGTTTATCATCCTGATGGCAGGGATGATCTCCGCGGGGGTATATCTTGTAATTTCCCTGGAAAAAAAGGCATTAAAAGCTTCAACAGAAGACATCAAAAAGCATGTCAGGATTCTAGCGCATACAGCGAAAAACATTGAGGGGCTTGCAATAGCGGATATTTCATATCTTGGTGAAATGGAGATTTTTCAAAAAGGGCCATCTCCCCGCATAAGGAAGCGCTTGAAACGATATTTTTCCAAATATAAATTTATTATTTCAAATATTATCTGGAGGACAAAGGAAAAGACACTCCTGAATATCAATCTATCAGATCAAAATAACTGTAGCTTTTCATCAAAACCAGCTCTTCCCCTTTCCCTCCTTCCTTACAGGGCAACAAAAGGATACGGGAATCTGGAATCTGAAGGCAGGCAAAAACTTTTTTTTATAAAGCCGGTAACCAGCAAGGCTGGAACCCTGTCAAATCTGATTATAGTCTTTTCTCCTGAAAAGTTATTCCACCATATTACAGAACACACCCATACAGGAAAGGCTGCCAGAATATGGGTTATTGACCTTGAAAGAGATTATAAAAAAGGAGGAACTCTTCTGCCTTCAAAGAGAGCATTCAATTTGGCCGGTCCAAGGTTTAAAGGATTTCTTGAGGATGCCAATAAGGGCTTTGAGGGAACAGGACTGTTTACAAATATTGGTCAAAAAGGCTCAGACCAGAAAAAGGCACAAGAATATATAGCAGCGTATTATCCGTTTAAAATTATAAAAAGAAAATACTGTATTGGTATCTTTAAAAATAAAAACGATGTCCTCCATAATATCAGGCAAACAAATCTGATCATAGGGATTCTTTCGCTTCTGACTATAGCTATCCTGTCCTCTTTGTTTTTAATCATCTTTTACAGAGAAAAAAATAACTTGCAAATTCAGGCAAGATTATCAGGCCAGCTTGAATCCACAAATTTTGACCTTGAAAAAGTAATCAAGAAACTGACAAATGAAATAGACTACTCGGAAAGGCTTATTAATAGCCAAAGCGATATGGTTATTGTTTGTGACAAATATGCCATTATTACCAAAGTTAATGATGCTACGCTTTCGGCCCTGGGATATTTCAGGGAAGAACTTAAAGGAATGCCTCTTGAAAAAATTGTAACGGGCAATGATGATCTGAAAATGGCACGGAATAAAGCCCTGAAAGGCACGAGGGTTAATGATTTTGAAACAACCTTTATCACTAAAGAAAAAGATAACATTATTGTTTCCCTGAACAGCGCTATATTATTTAATGATAAAGGAATAATGATCGGAGCTATTGGCGTGGCAAGAGATATAAGAGAGCGGAAAAAGATGCAAGACCAACTCCAAGACTACGCTGTCAACCTGGAGAAAATGGTAGAAGAAAGGACAAAAGAACTCAAAGAAAAAGAAGGGCAGCTGATTCAATCCGGCAAACTTGCGTCACTGGGCGAGATGGCCACCGGCATTGCCCATGAGATAAACCAGCCGCTTAATGTCATCAAGATGACTGCTACAGGCATGCTTCATTTTCTAAAAAAAGGAAAGACAATTAGTTC
>DAOWOF010000074.1 GCA_030642205.1 Desulfobacteraceae bacterium
CTTCCTTGCCATGGCCATATTCACAAAGCCCAAGAGATTCAAAGGCAATTAGCTCCGCAATGGAAAAACAATCATGAAGCTCGACCATATCCAGCTCTTTCCTTGGATTTTTTATCCCTGCTTCCTGGTAAGCAAATTGGGCGGCTCTTTTTGTTTCTTCCCAATGTGTAAAATCATAATCAGTATTGATCTTACCCTGGCCAGGTCCTACGCACAACCCAAAGCCCTTAATAGTAATATAATCATCCCGATATTTTTTGGCATCTTCAGCCCTGCACATTATTGCGGCTGACGCGCCATCTGTAACCCCGCAGCAATCAAATAATCCTAAAGGCCATGCTATCATCGGTGCATTCATGGCTTGCTCAAGGCTTACTTCAAACTGAAGGTGTGCCTTGGGATTTCTTGCACCATTATGATGGCTCTTTATAGAAATCTTGGCAAGGGTCCTCTTCCCTTCTTCACGGCTTAACCCATAACGATAGAAATAGCGTGTCGCCGCCAAGGCATATAGACTTGGCCCTGATCTGCCATATCCATATACAGGATGAATCTTGTCTGCGGCTTTCCTTACCGGAAGACCCCCATAACCCTCATCTTTTAATTTTTCAAAACCAACAGCCAGGACCAAATCATAGGAATTGCTGGCAAGCCCAAAGGCTGCATGTCTTAAAGTATCATATCCTGTTGCACAAGCATTTTCCACATGTGTTACCGGGATATAATTCAATTTTAATGGTGATGATATTGTTGCTCCTGTCATTCCCATAACTGTTCCAACCCAGGCAGCCTGAATTTCTTCCTGGCTTATTCCAGCATCAGCATAAGCCTCATGGGTAGCGTCTATAATGAGATCTTCTTCATCTGTATCCCATAATTCGCCAAAGTTGGAGCAACCCATACCAATTATAGCGACCTTATCTTTAATGCTTTCCATATAATCTCCTTAAACGTGATATAATCTGGCAGGAAAAATATTGGATTCCAGTCCGGATCAATATTCTTACATTCCCAAACCACTTTTTTCTGTTGCCAATTACAGAACTTAACTAGTTCAGCATGGAATAGAAGGTGTTTTCTAATGTCAGCTTTTATGCTTTTTAATTTAGAACCTCTTGCAAAAATACAAAAAGATCGAGCTAAAATACAATCGATTGTGTTTGGACTGAAAAAATAACCACATCCTGAAAGCACCTGCAAGAGATTCTTTATAATGAAGTAAAGTAAACTGATTATAATTAAAGTTCCATCTCATTTGCTATGATTGACCTGTGAAAGGCTCCATTACCAAAAAGCAACTCAATGGTTTTGGCTTGCTTTGAAAAAAGATGCAAGTCATATTCATAAGTAAAGCCAATGCCGCCTGTAACCTGATGCGCAGCTTTTGTTACATCTTTATAAGCTTCCGCACACCATGATTTTGCTATTGAGGCATCTTTTTTACACTCAAGATTTTCACTAACAAGCCAGGCTGCCCGATAAGCAGGATACCTGGATGTTTCTGATTTGATAAACATATCTGAACAATAATGTTGAACTACTTGAAGAGCAGACAAAGGTTTGCCAAATTGAATCCTTTGATTAAGATGGTCAAGTGTAAAACGCAATACTTCCTGCATTCCGCCAACACACTGACAACTTAAAAGAGCGTTAATTTTAGGAAATAAAGCTTCAATGTATTCCCATCCTTTGCCAATCTCGCCTACAATCTTGTCAGCTGGCACAATTACATCCTTGAAATTTACCACACAATCATGGGCTTTGCCGGTTAGTGTATGCAGAGGTGTTATGTCTATACCTTCAGATTTGCTATCTACAATCAAAAGCGTGATGCCATCTGATGTTTGAGTTACACATATCATATTATCTGCGACATGGGCATAGGGAACAAAAAAAGCTGAACCATTAATTGTATATCCATTTTCAGTTATAACTGCATTTAAGCCCAGCTCTTCCTTGTCATAAAATCCTTTTTTACCTAGCATCGCTAAAGTAGAGATCACACTGCCATCTACAATATTCGGGATAATTGCTTGTTTATTCTCCTTTGATCCATGATTCTGAAGAAGAATACCACTTAAAACTACCGTAGCAAAAAATGGGGATAAAAAAGCAGCTCTGCCAATTTCTTCAAATATTATTGCCAAATCGAGGAAGGTTCCTCCATATCCACCATTTTCTTCATCAAACGGGATGCCCATCCATCCTAATTCAGCCATCTTTTTCCAAAGTTCAGGAGAATAACCGGTATCATTTTCCATTAATTCTCGAATAAGATCTTTGCTAACTTCTTTTTCAAAAAACTTCTTTACCGAATCTTTTAAGATTATTTGATCTTCCTGTAAATCAAACTCCATGTTATTCCTCCATAATTGTAAGCATCCTTGAATGCCTCATAAAAAGTCGTAAATTTTATCAGATGATTACTTTTTAAAGGTAAGAAGAGATATCTTTTCATTCTATTGTGAAACGTATCTTTCTATCTGAAATCGACTTTATATTACTTTAATGCCATCTTGAGTCCACGTTGAGCTATGATATTTTTTAATACCTCAACAGAACCTGCCTGAACAGTATAAGGAACACTCCATAAATAGGATTGGCCGACTGAGCCATCATAAAGCGCTTCTGGTGAGCCATTACGCAGAAGGCCGGGCATACCCATAATAGACATTGTCATATCAACCAGTTTAGATTCATATGTAGTGCAGAATGTTTTGCCAACAGCTGTTTCAGATGAAGGGATCTTACCACTATCCAGCAAATAGCTTACATAATAAACATATAGTCTGCCAACTTCGTATTCAATCTCCAATTGAGCAATCTGGTCTCTTATAAGAGGATCTTTTGACAGGGGCTGGCCATTTTGTTCTGTAGTCTTGATGTAATCCATCAAGGCTATATGGACAGAAGCATTCTGCAATAATCGATCAATCCCTGACCTTTCATAATCCAGATTGGTCATAATCTGTCTAAAACCGTTATCCATCTTTCCTACTATATTTTCTTTAGGAACCTTGACATCATCCAGAAAGACTTCGTTAAAGGAATGAATGCCTAATGTATTATAAATTGGCCGGACAGTTATCCCTGGACTCTTCATGTCAATGATCATTTCACTAAAAGCATTATATTTATATGTTTTGGGATCATGATTGGTTTTTACCAGCGCCCATCCATAATCGGATACATGCGCATTGGTATTCCAGACCTTTTGGCCATTAACCAGAAAATGATCACCTTTATCAATTGCATTAGTTTTGCAATTAGCCATATCGGATCCGGCTCCAGGTTCGCTAAATAGAAGGCACCATGTATTTTCAGCATTTAATATTGGAGGTAAAAATTTATTCCGTAAATACTCCGATCCAAAATGTATTAGTCCAGGGCCAACCTGTCTATCTGCAACATAATGATAGCCTAGCGGCGCTCCTACCTTGAGCATTTCTTCTATCATTATAACTTTATCGATATAACCCTTGCCCTTGCCGCCAAATTCCTTTGGCCAGGACAGGCCAATCCATTTTTTCTTTGACATTTTTTTGGAGAATTCTTGTGATAAAACTTCACAAAAGCCATTATCCATAAAAGTGTATGTATTTTGTTCTTTTGCTTCTTTTATAAATGCCTTCACTTCTTCTCTAAAGGAAAGCTGTTCCTTTGAAAAATTAAATTCCACTAATTATCCCTCCTTAAATAAATTAAGAGAACATAAAGCTTAATAACAAGATCCTGATCAAGTCGTTTGTTAAAGATATACTCACATAGCATTCAAAGTTAATATCAATGTTATTAATTTATGGACAACCTACTTAAAACACTTGTAATTTTAAAATGCTGTATTTTATTAGGATAACATCCACAATAAATTATTCGGAAAGGAGAACAATATGCAATCGGAATGTTCGGTAAATCTCCATTGCGGTACAGAATCTACTTTCCAAAATATGCGCCAATATTGCAGGATCTCTTAAAAAAGTTATCTTTTCTAAAGATTTTTTTGCCAGACACCGTAATTAACCCAAAGCTTTTACTCACCAAAGAAAGCTTCTATTCCACTTGCTCATTTGCTTTCTGCCGAATTTCGTTAAAGTCTCATATCAGGATGAATCAGATATTTTTTTCAAGCGATTAATTTCTTTGAAGTAGCTGAACGTGTTGTCTCCTGGGCTGCCTTCGCCAAAGCCGGAATAAAGCTGAACCAAGAGGCTTTCATTGAACTCAATGATGATTTAATCAGGCCATTTGAAAACGCTTTTGAGCCATGGAAAAGGTATAATCATCCTTTAATTACGATCGACGGCTCAACATGCCAACTGCCGCGAGTAAAAAAATTATGGACCACTTAGCGCCGTTATCAGTCCAAAAAGTGTTGATGAGCAAAGCCTGCTCCTCTGATGTTTTTGCAGAACTTTACCATCCAGGATGATCTGCTGAAGAAGACTGCAAATACATGAAGCTCTGGCTTGAAATTAAGGATATTACAGGAAAATCAGTTTTATCCGTTTATCAAGATTGTTATGCCATCACAAGGTGTTAACAAGAAAATACTGCGATAGCTACAAATCAGTACCTTAAGTTAATAACATTGAGATTAATATTATATCTAAATCGAAAGATTTTATATAAAAATGTACAAATGGCTAAGAAAAATAAATTTAGGCCCAAAAGATAGCGGTTTTCAAGAACGAAGGCATACAAAGAGCGCTTTGAATTTTGATTAAGCCTGGAGACTGTTGGATAATAGCTCTTGAAGCAATTCAAAATAAACTATAATAATTTCTCTGAAAAGTTGTTGTTCACATTATCAGTTTCCTGATAAATTGGTGTGATCTCGGCAGAGTATGCCCGAGTGGGCCTTGCTCAAAATCATGTACAAGTAATCCAACTTTCATATTAAAATCAAAATTACAGATTTTCCCCTCTTTGTATGAAAAATAGAGACCCACCTTTTTTTCAAAGGTCTAAATGCTCTATTCAAACAATATTTAGAACAGGAGCTTTCAATAAATATAAATTGAGAGGTCGTATCACCAGGATAATAAGAGAAAAACAGAAGATCCTGTATCCTTTATTATCCTGGTGTTTATTCTGAGTCTTAAGCAAGACAAAAATGTCTTGTAATTCATACAGAAAATAATTGCTTACATCATGGTATAACCACCGCTGACGCTAAGAGTCTGACCTGTGACATGTCCGGATCGATCAGAAGCCATAAAAAGAACGGCGTTTGCTAGATCCTGAGCTTTGCCAAGTTTTCTTAGAGGATATCCTTTAGCAGCTTTTGCCTGCATTGCAGGATCCATAAAGGCCTCTCCCATAGGGCCTGCCCATAAGCTCTTTTCTCCTACAGTATCCATATTGTCAGGCACTGTCATTCCAGGGCAAACAGTATTGAGCCTGATCCCTGTTTTACCAACTTCCCTTGCCAAGGCCTTGGTTAATGCGATTACTCCGCCCTTACAGCCGGCATAAACAGCTTCTCTGAATTCACCCATTCTACCAGCATCTGAACCGATATTAACAATAACACCGCTCTTACGCGCTACCATCTGGTCAAGGACTGCCCGTGTACAATTGATAACACCCCAGAAATTAATATTAACAATTTTTTCCCATTTATCCCTTGTTTCTTCCATAAAATACTGATCAACTTCCCAGCCTACGTTATTAACAAGAACATCAACCTGGCCAAACTTTTCTGTTGCCTCTTTGACCATGGCTTCAACTGTATCGTTGTTGGTCACATCTGTTTTAACACAAATAGCATTACCACCATTATCTATTATTTCCTTTGCGGTTTTTGAACCTTGTACTTCATCCCAGTCAGCAATAACAACATTTGCTTTCTCCTGGGCAAAAGCTATGGAAATACCTCGACCAATATTTGATCCACCACCTGTAACAATAACAGTCTTGCCAGCCAAATTCATATCCATTTTGCACTCCTCCATAATTTTTTGTCATTATTAAATAAGAATAGGCTTCAACTATTTTATAGTATTGTTTCAACATGCTGTAATATATAGAACTATTCAAAACTAACAATGGCAATTTTTTGTCATTAACTACAGTTTAAAATATTATTTTTTGACCAACGTTTTTTAGTCAGGCAATATTTTTTTAAAGAGTAGAATAAATCCTTATAACAATTTTGCCTTGCTTAACTACTTGTTCAAATTAAACATTTTAAAACTGTGTTATTAAAGTTTTTGCTCTCTAAACTTAATTATTACTTAAAGAATCGCCTTTCTTGACCTTGAAAATTTCTAGGTCGGTTCAATACCCAGACTACGAGCAATAACCAGCCTCATGATCTCCGAGGAGCCGGCATAGACTGACATCGCCCTTATATCACGATAATAGCGGGCAATAGGATATTCTTCCATGAAGCCATATCCACCATGCAGCTGGAATGACTTGGCAGCTATATTATTTGCCATCTCTCCAACATATAATTTAGCCATGGAAACCTTGACAACAATATCCTTGCCTGCAATAAAGTCGATAATCAATTCATTTATCAGGGAGCGACCCAGTTGAACTTGAGTAGCCATATCAGCTATTTTAAAAGCATTATGCTGAAAGGTCGCGATGGGCTGTCCAAAGGCCTCTCTGCTCTTGGCATAATCAATTCCCATCTGCAACATGGCCTCGGCCATAGCCTGTCCCCACATTACCATTACCAGACGTTCCTTTTGAAGCTCCGACATAAGATATCCGAAACCTTTTCCTTCTTCTCCTATCAGGTTTGCTTTTGGAACATGACAGTCTTCGAAAAATATTTCCGCGGTATCCTGCATATGCATGCCCATCTTATTAAGTTTCCTGCCTTTAATAAAACCAGTCGTTCCGTCATCCACTATAATCAAACTAAAGGCATTAGAGAGGGAATTGCTATCCGGATTAGTCTTGCATACCACAATCATCATATCGCAGGTATTACCATTAGTGATAAATGTCTTTTGACCATTAATTATATAATCATCTCCATCTGATATAGCAGATGTCCTTACACCCTTAAGATCAGATCCTGTATTTGGTTCAGTCATGGCAATTGCAGGTATTAGGTCACCTTTGGTAAACCTTGATAAATACCTCATTTTCAGTTCTTCAGTGCCAAAATCACGAATATAAGGAGCAAGGATATCCCCTGTCCCTACAACAGGCATACATGCATTAACTTTACCAAATTCCTCAACAAGTACTGCTGTATATTCGAAGCCAACTTCAAGCCCCCCATACTTTTCATCCAGACACATGCCAAGGAAACCCATTTCACCACATTTTTTCCATAGAGAACGAGGAACTTCTCCTTTTTCTTCCCATTCATCAATATTAGGGAGTACTTCCTTTTCAATGAATTTCTTTACAGTTCCACGAAATATATCATGCTCTTCTTTATAAATACCCAATTGTCTTTACCCCCCCCCCAGGATTTTTATATAAAAAATCATTAAAAGCATAATATCAGTATCACTAGGTCGGTTCAATACCCAGACTACGAGCAATAACCAGCCTCATGATCTCTGAAGAGCCGGCATAGACTGTCTGCGCTCTTATATCACGATAATATCGTGCAATAGGATATTCTTCCATAAAACCATATCCGCCATGCAGCTGGAATGACTTGGCAGCTACATCATTTGCCATCTCAGCAACATATAATTTGGCCATGGAAACCTTGGTAACAATATTATTGCCGGCAATAAAGTCTATGATTAATTCATTTACCAGGGAACGACCCAGTTGAACTTGAGTAGCCATATCAGCTATTTTAAAAGCATTATGCTGAAAGGTGGCTATAGGCTGTCCAAAGGCCTCTCTGCTCTTGGCATAATCAATGCCCATCTGTAACATGGCTTCGGCCATAGCCTGCCCCCACATGACCATTATCAGACGTTCCTTTTGAAGCTCCGCCATAAGATATTTGAAACCTTTTCCTTCTTCTCCTATCCGGTTGGTTTTTGGAACCCTGCAATCTTCGAAAAATAATTCCGCAGTATCCTGCATATGCATGCCCATCTTATTCAGTTTCCTGCCTTTAATGAAACCAGGCGTTCCGTCATCTACTATAATCAGGCTAAAGGCATTAGATAGAGAATTGCTATCCGGATTAGTCTTGCATACTACAATTACGAAATCGCATGAATTACCACTGGTAATAAATGTTTTTTGACCATTTATTATATAATCATCTCCATCTGAAACGGCTGATGTTCTTACACCCTTAAGATCAGATCCTGTATTGGGTTCAGTCATGGCAACTGCTGGAACCATTTTCCCACTAGTAATACCCGGAAGATATTTCATCTTCATTTCATCAGTGCAAAAGTCATAAATATAAGGAGCAATGATATCACTTGAGCCTACAACAGCCATTGCGGCATTAACTTTGCCAAATTCCTCAACAAGTACTGCTGTATATTCAAAGCCAACCTCAAGCCCCCCATACTTTTCATCCATCCACATGCCAAGGAAACCCATTTCGCCGCATTTTGTCATAAAAGCACGCGGAATTTCCTCTTTTTCTTCCCATTCTTCAATATTAGGTATAACTTCCTTTTCAATAAATTTCTTTACAGTTGCACGAAATATATCATGTTCTTCTTTATAAATGCCCAATTATATTCACCCTCCAAAGGAATTTCATATTACTAAATGAAGCTTGCTGGATATTTAACATAAGGCATTTTTATGTCTAAAGTATCTATATTATGATCATATAGCACAAGATATACAGTTTCTTATGTCGAATACTCAGTAAGATTCAGGTAAAATAGCCGTTATCCATGTTTATTGATATGCCACGAGACCTTTTAGAAACTTATCATTTCGTCCAATTCCAGTGTCTTATTGTGCGTTGTACTCAGACAGGTCAGACTCAAATTTTAATCCTCAAAATACTTAATGTATTCCTGCGGTTAAAATTTTTCAGTTTTCATTTAGGCACTATTTATGCGTTACGTAGCAATGATTTGGTAAAAAATGGAATCTAATAATTTTCACAAGATTATTAACAAAATATCTGATTAAATTATTAAATACCTATTAACAGCAAATCTTTTTTGATTTTTATATCTACCTGTGTACAAAATTTATGCTTAAAAAGCATAAATTTTATTATTTTTCGATTTTTTGAGAGCTTAGATCTCTCTATCTGGCTTATTTTCTCTATTTCAATGGAATGTAAAAGTCAAGTTTTTTTCAGGATTATGTAATCTCGCTAACCATTACGAAGCAAGATCTTTTGGCATTGTTAATTTTGGATAGTTTTATATATTGCAACATGTTGAAACAATACAATAAAAATAGTTGAAATCTATTTTTATTTAAAGTCCATGGATAAGAAGCTGGCATATCGTTAAAGACAAAGTTGTCTGCAATC
>DAOWOF010000130.1 GCA_030642205.1 Desulfobacteraceae bacterium
ATTTCAAAGATGCTGATTTCAGACGCGCAACACTGATATGATTAAACTTTGAAACTGTTTGAACCATAGAGATCGTTAAGAAAGAACCCATCAGGGGTGAATCTATTTGTAGAATTTCCTAGTGTGTCATTATACATGTTTATATTTAACGGGTTCTTTCTTTACGACCTCTTATACATGAGTTTTTTCATGGTTTAATCAGATTAGTGTTGCGGTGGATATTCGCTAAATAGTTACAAAAAAACAAGCATCCTTCAAGCTTGGGTTACACTTTAATTCCTGGATCGGAGTCTTCGCTTACCTTCCGCCTGTGCTGGAACTCCTGGTAAATTCTTCTCTGTCAACATCTCTGACCAATAGGAATCCGGAGGTGCTTCGCATGGTGTACAAGGGAATAGAAATACAAGAATCTCAAGGCATCTTGAAACCAGCCCACATATCGTAAAAAGTCATGTGAGCCATATTTTTAACAAGGTTTGTGTAAACAGAGGGAGGTTACCATATGCCACAACTAAATAATCCTATTGAAATCCTGAAACTTCTCAATAAATCGAATTGTAGGGAATGCAATGAACCCACATGCCTTGCATTTGCCGCCGCAGTATTTAATGGGAATAAACAACTCGCAGAATGCCCTCACCTTGAGAGCGATGTAATTGAGCGATTTGGCGGGAAAACCAAAAAGCGAAAGTCAATTGAACAAGATATGAAAGATATTGTAGAGCAGTTGAAAATAAAAGTGTCCAAAATAGACCTTTTGTCAGCTGCGCAGAGATTGGGGTCTGAGTTTTCTGATGACAAATTAACGATCAAGATTTGCGGAAAGAATTTCATTGTTGATTCAAAGGGGGAGCTATCATCTGAAATCCATATGAATCCATGGGTGACGATACCTGCTCTTAGCTATATACTGAACTGCAAGGGAATGCCTCTTTCAGGAAAATGGGTTCCATTAAGGGAACTTGAGGGTGGTCAGGACTGGCACCGGCTTTTTGGGCAACGATGTGAAAGACCGCTGAAAAAGGTTGCTGATTCTTATACGGATCTTTTCAATGATATGCTTCATATTTTCAAAGGAAGACAGGTGAAAAATCATTACCAGTCAGATATTTCACTTATCTTGCATCCACTGCCATTAGTGCCGGTACTAATCTGCTACTGGAGGCCGGAGGATGGACTCGAATCCACCCTCAATATATTTTTCGATTCAACAGCAGAAGACAATCTTAATATTGATTCCATATATGCCCTTGGCACCGGCCTTGTAATGATGTTTGAAAAGATTGCTTTGACGCATGGTGAAACAAAAAAGGGACGACCTTAAATAATTAAACAATCTGGCATAACGCCTGCTGCTGTCAGTCATGCAGTTTAGCAATGAGAAAAAATGGCAAAGGAACAAGGTTGCCAACTGGAAACCCGGGTTGTTTGAATATCCAGGGTTGTCCCCAATTTTAGCCTGTTATTTATGCCTTTTCTGCAGTAAAATGCAAGAAAGTCTTTTATAATCCTATTTTTCCTTTTCGGATTCAGGGCTAAAAATTACGGCTAATGTTCGAACAATTCCTAATGAAAAAATTAATGCAGCAAATCCTATAAGGATTTGATTCTCAAGATTTTCATGAGTGTAGAGAATTATAATGAGTTCTCGGATAATAAATATAATAAATGGATCCATCATACTATGAAGACGAAATCGTTTTGATTTGAAATATTCAACAAAACTTCGGAATAATTCTAGAATTACCAGAAAAGACAAAATATCTGTAATGATATGGCTGAATCCAATGGCAAAATTTTTCATAGGAAACAAATCTTTTATTGAATATATTGTTTTTCCAAGACCTAAAATCAAGGTAAGAATTATAAAAATAATAAGTGTATTAATTATCACCTTTAATGATATTTGAAATAATTCTTCAATGCTTTTGTTTTTATAAAAAATCATTGCACTTCCCTTTTCATGTTAACAGGTATTCATTCATTTTATATGCTAAACTATTATAAATTAAACATATTTCAATGATGTTAGGTTGTTGTTAAGATATGATTATGTGAAAAGAAAACGTAACTATTCAGCTATTTCAAAGATGCTGATTTCAGACACGCAACACTGATATGATTAAACTTTGAAACTGTTTGAACTTAGAGATCGTAACTTCCTGACCAGCAACAGAGATTTGGAGTTCTACCATTTACAAGCCCATCAAATTTGATTACACCTCAGAGCTTCTTTCATATGGTTAAAATGTCACCAATATATTTTTTGTTGCTATTTTATGTCATAATGAGTACACAACAGCCTAGATTAAATTACAGGATCCTGTATAAGAAAAAAGGACACCTCATTATTTTTAATATCCTTAAAAAAAAATGCGAAAAACTATAAGAAATTAATCAAAATATCAATGATATCAATAATTGACTATAAGGCAGGCAATCTCAAAAGTGTTGAAAGGGCTGTGAATAAGTTGGGATTCCCTTGCAAGATAACCCAAAAGCAGGATGAAATACTAAATTCTGAACGTATCATCTTTCCCGGGGTAGGGGCTGCAGGAAAAGCCACTGAGGATCTAAGACAACTGGGTCTGGATCAAATTTTGCTCCAATCCTTCAAGCAAGGAAAGCCAATCCTTGGGATCTGTTTGGGAGCCCAGATTATCCTGGATAAGAGTGAAGAAAATAATGCCATCTGCCTTGGTCTGATTAAAGGCAATGTCATTCGTTTTCCATCTCCTCTTTTATCACCGGAAAAAAAACGTCTCAAGATACCCCATATGGGATGGAATGGAGTCAAACTGCTCAAAGAACATCCTGTACTTAAGGATCTTAAAGAAGAGGATGAATTTTATTTTGTTCACTCTTATTACACTCTGCCGGCCTCTGAAAAGGACATAATAGGAATGACAAATCACGGGATTGATTTTTCATCCATTATCGGGCATAAAAATCTGATCGCAACGCAATTTCATCCGGAAAAAAGCGGCCCTGCCGGACTGTCAATCCTCAAGAATTTTTGTCTTTGGAGTGGAACAGATGTTGAGTAAAAGGATTATACCCTGCCTTGATGTAAGAGACGGCAAGACCACAAAGGGTATAAAATTTAAAGAAAACATAGACATTGGCGATCCCGTGGAAATGGCACATCATTATTATCTGCAAGGTGCCGATGAAATTGTCTTTTACGATATTACAGCCTCCAGCGACCATCGCGATATTATGATAGATGTAGTACGGCGGGTAGCCGAGACAATCTTTATCCCCTTTTCAGTCGGAGGCGGAATTCGCACCCTGAACGATATGCGTCAGGTACTTTTGGCAGGAGCTGAAAAGGTAAGCGTCAACAGCGCCGCTGTAAAAAATCCCCAAATTATTTCCCAGGGGGCCAGATCCTTTGGCAGCCAATGCATTGTCCTGGGAATGGATGTGAAAAAGGTTCAGGCCACGCCTGATATCCCATCCGGTTATGAGATTGTCATACATGGAGGCAGAGCATGTACTGGAATGGATGCCCTGGAATGGGCCAGACAGGGAGAAGACATGGGAGCTGGAGAGATATGTCTCAACTCCATTGATGCCGATGGCACCCAAAATGGTTATGAATTGGTTTTGACAGCGCTCATTTCAAGCAATGTAAATATCCCTGTCATCGCATCAGGCGGAGCCGGCAATATCGATCATCTCCAGGAAGCGCTCACAAGAGGCAGGGCAGATGCCGCCCTGGTAGCATCTATTATCCACTATGGAACTTATTCTATAAAAGAGATAAAGGATACCTTGGCCCTCAAGGGTGTCAAAGTTCGAAAAAACTGGTAAACATGAAAGCCTTATTAGCCTTAGAAGACGGAACAATTTATAAAGGATACTCCTTTGCGGGATCTTGTGATACTGTTGGAGAAGTTGTATTTAATACCAGCATGACCGGTTACCAGGAGATCCTTACCGATCCTTCCTATTGTGGTCAGATGGTGACTATGACCTATCCATTGATAGGAACTTACGGAATTAATAATGAAGATATTGAGTCATCCAGGATCCAGGTAAAGGCTTTGCTGGTAAAAGAGTATCAGAATTTCCCAAGTAACTGGCGCTCACAAAAGAGCCTGGCCGATTATCTCAGGGAATCAATGATACCTGGAATCGAAGGGATTGATACCAGAGCCCTCACCAGACATATTCGATTGCAAGGCGCTATGAAAGCAGCTATTTCCACCAGGGATCTTGATCCTGATTCTCTGGTGCAAAAAGCAAAGGCTGCCCCTGAAATTGAAGGACGGGATCTTGTTAAAGAAGTTACTTGCAAAAAACCTCTTTTGTGGCAGGATGGAAATCCTGCTCCTTTGAATGGAGGGCTTGATAATTTCAGATGGCCAGATAATAATGACAAATTCCGCGTGATAGCAATGGATTTTGGAATCAAATATAATATTCTTCGATCCCTGGAACAAAAAGGCTGCTCCATACTCCTTGTTCCGGCAGATACGGATTCTGAAACTATTAACCGGCTGGCTCCGGATGGATTATTCCTGAGTAATGGTCCAGGCGACCCTGCTCCGATAAGCTATGGAATAGAAACCATAAAAAAACAGATAGGCCAAAGGCCTATTTTTGGGATCTGTCTTGGGCATCAACTTCTTGGCCTGGCCATGGGTGGAAGCACATTTAAGCTAAAATTTGGGCATCGGGGCGGAAATCAACCTGTCAAAGATCTGGCTACAGGTAAAATCGAGATTTCATCCCAAAATCATGGTTTTTGTATTGATATGGAATCCCTTAAAGATCAGGATATTTATTTAAGTCATATAAATCTGAATGACCGTACG
Organism: Desulfobacteraceae bacterium; assembly: GCA_030642205.1. Lineage (GTDB taxonomy): Bacteria > Desulfobacterota > DSM-4660 > Desulfatiglandales > Desulfatiglandaceae > DAOWOF01. The sequence goes on from DAOWOF010000130.1 coordinate 4,824, forward strand.
GTGGAGGGACTTTCCCATAAGACCCTGCCCATCTTTTCTGTCCAGTATCATCCTGAGGCCTCGCCCGGCCCCCATGATGCCGGGTATCTTTTTGACCGTTTTATAGAAATGATGAAAGCTGATAAATAAAATTTCTTGCACCGAATATTTAAATTATGCCTAAACGACTAGATATAAATAAAATACTAATTATTGGTTCAGGCCCAATCGTCATCGGTCAGGCCTGCGAATTCGATTATTCCGGAACCCAGGCCTGTAAAGCCCTCAAAGAAGAAGGTTATGAAGTAATTCTGGTAAACAGCAATCCAGCTACTATCATGACTGATCCTGACATGGCCCACCGCACCTATATTGAGCCAATTACCCCTGAGATTGTTCAAAAGGTAATTGAAAGGGAAAAACCTGACGCAATTCTGCCCACTCTGGGCGGTCAGACTGGTCTTAATACAGTAGTAAAGATCGCTGAAACCGGAATTCTGGAGGAGATGGGAGTCGAGGTTATAGGCGCCTCTATTCCGGTAATCCTGAAAGCGGAGGATCGTGAGCAATTCAGGGATGCCATGAATAATATAGGCCTAAGGGTTCCTGATAACGGCATTGCCCGTAATATGGAAGAAGCCAGAAAAATAGCGGAAGAAATAGGTTTTCCGCTTATAATTCGGGCCAGTTTTACGATGGGAGGAGCTGGCAGTGGCGCGGCTTACAACTGGGAGGAAATGGAAGAACTGGCAAATGCGGGCCTGGAAGCGAGTATGATTACCGAGATCATCATGGAGGAATCCCTTATTGGCTGGAAAGAATTTGAGCTGGAGGTAATGCGGGATTTTAAGGATAATGTGGTTATAATCTGCTCCATTGAGAATTTTGATCCAATGGGAGTCCATACAGGCGACAGTATTACCGTGGCCCCGGCCCAGACCCTCACTGACAAAGAATACCAAATAATGCGCGACGCGGCCCTTTCCATTATCAGGGAAATCGGAGTTGAAACAGGAGGGTCCAATATTCAGTTTGCCGTAAATCCGAAAAATGGAGATATGGTTGTCATTGAGATGAATCCGAGAGTTTCCAGAAGCTCTGCCCTTGCCTCCAAGGCCACAGGTTTTCCAATTGCCAAAATTGCCGCGAAACTGGCCATTGGCTATACCCTGGATGAAATCCCGAATGATATTACGCGTGAAACCTATGCCTCATTCGAACCTTCAATTGACTACTGCGTAATCAAAGTGCCTCGCTGGACCTTTGAAAAATTCCATGGAGCAAAAGATTTCCTGACTACCGCCATGAAATCGGTAGGGGAAACAATGGCCATAGGCCGGACGTTTAAGGAGGCCCTTCAAAAGGCTGTGCGTTCCCTGGAAATTAATCGCTTTGGCCTCCCTCTTGATCAATCGGATCTTGACGAAACGGATTCAGGAATCCATGGTATTGAAGAAGGGCTCTCCCACCCTAATTCCTTGCGTCTCTTTTATATTTACGAGGCCTTTGAGCGAGGGATGGATATAGAAAAGATTCATAAATTAAGCCTCATTGATCCCTGGTTTCTTTATAATATTCAAGTTCTGTTTCACCAGGAAAAGAAACTGGAACAGATGGTCAGCCAGGGTATGGGGCCTGATACATGGGATCATGATTTTCTTCAAAACATAAAGGCACAGGGCTTTTCTGATGTTCATCTGGCCAGAATCTTCGGTATTTCCGAGGAAAATTTCAGACAGATACGGAAGGCCAAAAAAGTATTGCCGGTTTACAAACTGGTAGATACCTGCGCTGCTGAATTTGAGGCCTATACCCCTTATTATTACTCTACTTATGAACAGGAAAACGAAGCTCGGCCTTCCTGCAATAAAAAAGTTGTAATCCTTGGCGGTGGACCAAACCGTATTGGCCAGGGTATTGAATTTGATTATTGCTGTGTTCAGGCATCCTATGCCCTGAAAGAGATGGGCATTGAAAGCATAATGGTCAACAGCAATCCTGAAACAGTCAGCACCGATTATGATACTTCGGATAAACTCTATTTTGAGCC
>DAOWOF010000145.1 GCA_030642205.1 Desulfobacteraceae bacterium
ATCTATGGATAGTGAAGTTGTCCTGCATCTAATTGCCAAGAATCTTGACAAGGGTCTGGAACAGGCCATGCGTTATACTATGGACAGGATCGAAGGCGCCTACTCCATTATACTCTCAACCGAGGATACTATAATGGCGACTAGGGATCCGGGAGGATTTAGGCCTCTTTGTCTGGGAAGATTAAATTCCGGTTATGTTCTCTCATCCGAAACATGTGCCTTTGACCTGGTAGAAGCAGAATTTATCAGGGATATTGAGCCAGGGGAAATATTAACTATTAATAAAAGCGGACTCAAAAGCTGCGCATCAAACAAAAAAACACGCACATCTCAATGTATTTTTGAATTAATCTACTTCTCACGTCCCGACAGCAATGTTTTTGGACAAAATGTATACCTTTTCCGTAAAAAACAGGGGGAACTGCTAGCCAAAGAATTCCCAATGGATGTGGATCTGGTCATGCCTTTTCCGGATTCAGGCAATTATGCGGCCATTGGTTATGCACAAGCCTCGGGGATTCCTTTGGAAATGGGAGTTATTAGAAACCATTATGTTGGAAGGACATTTATTCAGCCATCTCAAAGCATGCGTGACTTTGCAGTGCAAGTCAAACTCAATCCTGTCAAAGAGATTATACGCAACAAACGGGTGCTGATTATTGAGGATTCCATTATTCGCGGGACCACGGCCAAAACCAGAATTCAATCCTTACGAAGGATAGGCGCCAGAGAGATACACATGCTTGTCAGTTGTCCGCCTCATTGTTATGCCTGTCATTACGGGATAGATTTTTCAACCAAAGGGGAATTAATTGCCGCAGGAAAAACAGTAGAGGAAATTCGGGAGTTTATTGGCCTGGACAGTCTTGGCTATCTTGGCCTGGATAATTTGGTTCAAGCCACTCATATTCCAAAGGAAGAACTCTGTTTTGCTTGCTTTGATGGGAATTATCCCGTGCCGATTGACGAACATTTTACTAAATATTGCCTGGAATAGGACTGATGGATTCGTCAATAGCCATTGGCAGCAAGTTGAAACCTGATTGATACTATATCCGGATTGAATTAACCGTGTTCATTATTGTTGTGTTACTCTAAAGATTTCTTCAATTGTAGTGATGCCATCTAATACCTTTTGCGCGCCGTCTTGACGCAAGGTTGCCATGCTATTATGTTCAATGGACTTATTTTTGATTGCGTTTGCATCAGAGGTTTGCAAAATGAGGCTCTTCATTGTATCGTCCAGCAGCATTAGCTCAAAGATGCCGCATCGTCCATGGTAGCCGGTATTCATGCATAGGGGGCACCCCTTGCCTCGATGCACAAGCCCATCATTGAGCATTTTCTTGGTTAGGCCTATATTCCTTAGAGATTGTTCATCAGGTATATAGGATTCCCTGCAATCAGGACAGATTATGCGCACCAGACGCTGGGCAAGAATCGCGATAACCGATGATGTTACTAAAAAGGGTTCAATACCCATATCTATAAGACGGGTAACAGCGCTGGCGGCATCGTTGGTATGGAGAGTGGAAAAGACCATATGGCCTGTAAGGGCAGACTGAATGGATATCTCTGCTGTTTCAAGATCTCTTATTTCTCCTACCAGAATCACATCAGGATCCTGTCGGACAATGGTGCGAAGCCCCTTTGAAAAATTGAGATCAATCTTGTTGTTGACCTGCATTTGGCTGATCCCGTCTATCTGATATTCTATGGGATCTTCAATTGTAATGATATTAATGTCAGGTTTATTGATGGTGGACAGGGCCGAATATAAGGTGGTGGTCTTTCCGCTCCCTGTGGGGCCTGTTACCAGTAGTATTCCATAAGCTGAATTGATTATTTGATCAAATTGAGCTTGTAATCCTTGCGGCATTCCCAGATCCGAGACCTCTAATAACACATTGGTCTTATCCAATAAACGTAAAACCATTCGTTCACCAAAGGCAGTTGGAAGAGTCGAAACCCTTATATCAATATTTTTATCGGCAATCCTGGTTTCAATACGGCCATCCTGGGGCAGACGTTTTTCGGCAATATCCATTTTGGCCATGATCTTGATCCTGGAAATTAATGTCGACTGAATATGTTTGGGAGGCGTTAATTTATCATAAAGGATACCGTCTACACGATAGCGAATTTTGAGCCTGTTTTGAGAAGGTTCAATATGAATATCACTGGCGCGCTCTTTGACTGCCTGGGAAACCATCAGATTGACCAATTTGATAACCGGTGCATCACTGGTATCCTCCAATAAGTCTCCGGTCATTTCAATTTCGGATATAATAAGATCTGTATCATCCTCATTCATGTTTTGGATCACCTGTTCAGCAGAATCACTTTTCATGCCATAAACCAAATTTATGCATTTAAGGATTTCTGCTGAGGAGGCCAGGATTGTTTCGATATCATCTGCATCAAGTAATGATTTTAAATCATCCAGGGGTTGAAAGGAAAGCGGATCATTGGTCGCGATAAAGGCTTTATCAGAAGTAATTACAGGTACCAATTTATATTGTTTAAGAAACTGGACAGGTATTTCATTGACAAAACCAATGTTCAGATCCTCTGAGGGAAGATGCGTTTTATAGTTTAGACCAAACTGGATGCTCAAGGCCTCAAGGAGATTGGCTTCTGTGATGGTTTTTTGGTTAATCAGGATTGCACCCAGGCGACCATTTTTTTCCTCCTGGGTATTCAGCCCATCTTGTAAGGCTTCTTCAGAAAGGCCGCATATGCCTGACAAGATTTTTCCTATTAGTTCTTTAATCATTGTTTAATCGTTTAAAGAGTTGCAAAATAAGCCTATTTGTTTTTATATAGTTTGATAGCTTTTTCCCTGACTTCGTCTATCTCGTTCTTTTTTTTATCATATACCTTCTGAGCCTCTATTGGATTTTCAATAATATGAGGTGTAAGGAAGATAAATAGATTGGTTTTGCTGGTATTATTTTCTCTGCTTTTAAATAGCCAGCCCAGTATCGGTATCTTGCCAAGCAAAGGCACTTGAGAATCTATTTTATTAAGGCTTTCGTCGATTAAGCCTCCGATTACGATTGTATGCCCGTCTTTAATGATGACTGTGGTCTTGGCTATTCTCTTACGGGTAGTGGGCAGGCCTATTACCTCTTGCTCATATATTGAAGACACCTCCTGTTCCAGTTTCAGGCGCACAAAGCGCTGTTGGTTTATCTGTGGTGTTATCTTCAGGGTAACTCCAACATCCTTGAAATCATAATTACTATAATCGTTTCCTGAAGAGGTCTGATCCTGCCTGGTAAGGAATGGTATATTTTTACCAACATGGATTTCAGCCTCTTCATTATCTGTAGTCATGATCTGGGGAGTAGATAGCACATGGACATCAGTATCCCCCTGATAAGCCCTTATAACTGCAGATATAGAAGGCAATGACATTCCTCCAATATTAATGCTTTCTCCCATTATTCCCATGGAGAGGCCTGTGCCAAAGCTTAGGGAACCCTCATTGCTGATACCCGGAAATAGCCCTTGAGGGGATATAGAAGATCCAAAAGCGCCGATACTTTTGCCATCCTTGCTGCCTATATTTTCTTTTCCTCCATACCAGCTAACGCCTAATTGCAAGTTTTTTGTTACACTTACTTCCATAATAAGGGCTTCGATATAGACCATTCTTCTGGGAAGATCCAGTTTTTTGATAACATCTTCCAGGACAAGATAATCATGTTTATCGGCGGTAATTACCAAAGAATTGGTTGCTGAATCAGCAACAATGTTAACATCTTTTGATACGATGGGAGTTCGTCCTTTTTTTGATTTGGATTGTTTGCTGGAAATGGAGGTCAATACCTTGGTAAGATCTTCGGCGTTGGCGTTTTGCAAGTAATACACATGGATACCCCCTGTCCCTCGTGGTGTTTCCTTATCCAGCAGTTTAATAAGCTGTTTAATCCGGAAGGTATCATTTTCAGAGGCTAAAATAATCAATGAATTTGTTCGCTGATCAGGAATAATTTTGGCAATCGAGGATGCGAAGGAAAGTCTTTTTCTTTTTATCGAAGTCTTCTTCTGAAAAATAGAGCTGATTGACTTGGCAATAAGCTCAGCATTGGCATTCTCCAGGGGTACTATAGATATTATTTCACCGATTCCTTCTATATCTATGGTCTTAATTATTTTTAAAAGCCGTTTAATATTGGATAAAACATCGGTAATGATAAGCATGCCAGAGGGAGGGTAAGCAATGATTATACTGCTTTTTGAGATTAGTGGTGTAAAGAGTGTCTTTAATTTACTGGGATCAGCATATTTTAACGGGATCAGCTGGGTAACTACTTTATCTTCTGCTGAAAACCTATTGTCTTTAATCCTTGTTTCAATATTTTTGCTACGGGCATACAGGGCAGGGATAATCTTGATTATATTTCCTGATGGAACAGTGGTATAACCATGTACTTCCAGCACCGATTCAAAGACCCTATAGGCATCTGAAACTGATATCTTGGTAGGAGAAATAATGGTTACTTCCCCCTTGACTGCCTTATTAACTACAAAGTTTTTTCCAGTCAGCTCACTGATAAATTTTATGAAGATATGAATATCGACCTGGTCAAAATCAATGGTTACAAAACGTTTTTCAGGTGTTGACTTTTTTATATCCTGAACAGCCTGGGCAGTTTTTTTTGGGCTCTCTGGAATCCTGGCCGTGGCAGTTTTTTTTGTTAAATCTCTTTTTGTTAATGCCTTTGGTTTTGAAAGCTTTTTAATATGAGATGGTTTTTTAGAGGGTAAAACTGTCGGGGCTGAGGGCACCTCTTTCTTTTTTTTGTCGGGTGTCTCGATTTCCTGGGCTGTGATAGAGGAAACACCTGTCATCCCTGAAATACGAGCGGCTTTTACTGCCGTGACACTGATACAGATACTGATAGCGACAAGAATGAATAATGAAGGATATTTTTTAGTCATGACTGATTTCTTTATTTTTATAGTTTATCATATGAAACAGTTTTCGTCATAAATTAGGGAGCTAATTCTGCAAAATTTACATTGATTAGATTGATAACCTTGTAAAAAGTCGATTGCCTGTGAGCGCTACGCTCAGACAGACGCTAATCCATCAGATTCAATGCTTTTTCAGGAAAGCCATGAATATTACCATTTTAACCAACAGCCTCCATTTGAACCATCTCTTTAAATTGCGGGATTGTTCTGAGATCTTTCAGATCACGATCCTGCTGTGCCCAATATTTTACTAAGGAATTCAATTTTATAGCCTTTTTCAAATAACTCAAACTCTGGGGAACTTCACCTCTTATGGCATACAAACATGCCAGATTATAATACGGATCCACGTAATCCGGTTTGATTGTAATCGCTTTTTTAAAGTTCTTTTGTGCGGCAATAAACTTCTTTTCCTGGATATAAATTACCCCAAGGTTATTAAGCGCCTGGATATGATTTGAATCAAGACGCAGTACCTCATGGTATTGTTTTTTTGCTTGTCTGGAATGTCCTTTTTTATAAAACTGGGTTCCTCTGGAAAAAATGGCCTCGGTAGCTAACGACCGTTGAGGTGTTTTAAAAGCCGTTTTCTCGGGCAATTCATCTGTTTGCGGAAGGATTTCCGCAGTTTTTTCTTCTTTGGTATCCAACCATGAAAAGGTTGCAAAAATAAATAAAACACCTATCATTAAAACAAAAACCATCAGGATCATCTTGTAGGGGACTATCCTGGGGAATTTATTCTTCCTGGTCATAATTCCGCTATACATCAAACGGCGATCGTCTTTTTCTTTTTGAGCCTTTGTTAAAACATCATGAATGTAACTCATTTCCATCCCGCATCTGATACATTAGTGCCCTGGTTTGTGAACCGGCAATACCATCAGGAATCAGGCCAAAATCCTGTTGGAACTTAAGAACCTGATTAAAAGTTTTATGTCCGAAATAACCGGTCGTAGAAACCGGATATCCACAATTATTAAGTGTCCTTTGGAGTTCCAAAACATCCGGATCTGCCATTCCTTGCATTAAACGGGCATGTTTGTTTTTTAATGGGTAGACCCATGAAATCGTTCCACCCCAATAACCCAATATAAAATCTTTGCTTACTGCTATTCCTTCGTTGTCGGAATTCAGAATAACAGGGCCTGTCTCATCCTTTTTCAAAACCAGGAGATAACGAAGGGAATCCTGATCAGGAAGATCAGGGATGTGTATCCTGAATGGTCTCTTAAGGTGTTTAAGGTGCCTGGCTTCCAGATTAAAGGAAATAAGAGAGA
>DAOWOF010000135.1 GCA_030642205.1 Desulfobacteraceae bacterium
GATTTTGGTGATAAATTCCCTGATTATACCTGGAAATTAAATATAAACGATTTTATCCCGGATATGCAAAGCTCATTATTTGAAATTAAGCAGATTGACCTTGAAATTGAATGGGGAACCGATGATCTTTATCACTACTCTATCAGATTCTTCAAATTGCTGCCCAAATCATAGAGATGGGAAACTGGACAGGATCAAGGGTTTTACCCTTTTAGAGATCCTTATTGCCATGACCCTTTTGGCCCTGATTTTTTCCACCATCTTACCATCTTATACCAGCACTGCCAGAATCATTAAAGAGGTCGAATATCAAGCGGATATCTACGAAATGGCCAGAATTACCCTGGAAAGAATAAAGGAAGACCTGGAATCCATTTATTTAAAGGCAGGCAATAATATTACCCTGAAAGGAGATGACCGCGAAATCAACGATAAACAAGGAGATTTTCTTCGGTTTCGATCAAGGGTTCATCTACCCCTGGATGATAGAGAAGGAGTCAAGATAATATCGTATTACATAGAAGAGAATTCGGATAAAGAGATGCTCTCTCTTTACAGGACATCCAATTTTGAATTAGAAGAAGATGTGGAAGAAGAAAAGGGCGGACATATCATCTGCACCGATCTCCTATCCATCAATTACACCTTTTTCGATGATTCTGAGCAGGAATATGATTATTGGGACACAGAAAAAACGGAACCTAGCAAAAAATTGGCAAGGATAGTGATTTCCCTGGAATTTGCCAATGAAAATGATCAGGAAAGGCCCTATGTTTTTATGACTGGAGTTGCTTTTCCGACTATATTATAATGCCGCATAAACCTGATAAAAAGCCTTTTGATTCCGGATCTCTAAAAAGCGCCTCGAAGATTCTAGGAAAAGATGGAGGATTTGCCCTGATCCTGACCATCCTGACCATTAGTTTATTGATGGCCTTTACCATACAATTCACCCACTCAATGCGCTCTAATCATTATTCTGCAGCAAATTTAAAAGAAAGCATAAGATTAGGATATTTGGTCAAATCGGGCAATGATCTTGCCCGTGCCATTCTATGGAATGATTCCGATTCCACTAGTTTTGATTCTCTCCAGGAAGACTGGGCAGTGAAGGGCATTGTCCCTCCTTTGGCATTTGACAATGGCCATCTGAAGATCAATATTCTGGATCTTTCCGGAAGGATTCAATTAAATAAACTCGTCAAGAATAATGGGAAGGATTATAATGAAGGCCAAAAAAAGCTTTTAGAAAGATTCCTTAAGCTGGACGATTTCAACCTGAACCACAATGATATTGAAGATCTGATTGCTGCCATAAAAGACTGGATTGACAATGACTCAGATACAGAGTTTGGAGCTGAAAATGATTATTATCAATCAGGAAATCATCCTTATTCTTGCAGGGACAAGCCACTTGAATCACTGGAGGAATTACTGCTTATTAAAGGTATGAACAAAAATATTTTTTATGGGGACAGAGAAACGCCAGGCATTGCCAAATATTTTACCATTCATGGGGATGGTAAAATCAATATTAATACTGCTGATCTTCTTGTCTTAAGATCTTTACATGAAGACATTACAAAAGAAATGGTTGATGAAATGCACATATATAGGACAGAAGAAAACAATGAAGATGAGTTGAAAAACTCTAATTGGTACAAAAAAGTTCCGGGAATGTCGAGTATTACCATTGCCCCCTCCCTGATAACAATCTCAAGCACCTATTTTAAGATTCAATCAACAGGATTTAAAGATGCCATGCGTAAACAGGGTACGGCCATAATAGAAAGGAAAAATAACAAGATGCCAAAGATTCTGTCATGGGCAGTAGAGTAATAACTTCAACTTGTCTCTATTGGTCTAAATTTTGCAGAAAATATCATTTGACTTTCACCCAAACGCTAAATAGTGTGTAAACGAAAATCAGGACTTTCAAAATCTGTGCTTACCTTGTCAAGTTCAAAGATCAAAATTTTGATCTGACGCAAAGATAAGCTCAGACTTCGAAAAGACAGTTCTCGTTCGGCACTAAATATCTATTATAGATGATACATACCCAATGCCAAGCAAAATATTAGCTCTTGATATAAGCGCAGATGCAATTTCTGCCGTCCAGATAAAAAGCGGGTTAAAAGGGGCAGAAATCACCGCTTGCGTGCATATTAAGCTTCAAGGAGAAGATGGGCTGGATAATGCCCTAAAAAGCTTATCTGAGCAAATTGAATTAAAAAGCAATATATATCAGGCCTCCATTGCCAGTTCCTTCGTCTCTTTACGCAACATTACTATGCCTTTTAAGGACCTGAAAAAAATCAGACAGGCCCTGCCCTTTGAGATTGAACCCCTGATACCCATTTCAGCAGATGATTTTTTAACCGATTTTTATGTTATAGAAAGATCTAATGAAACCAGGCTTATCGCCGGTGCCGTAAAAAAAGAATATCTTACCGAATATCTCCAACAGCTTCAGAAAAACAACATTAATCCCGAAGGGCTGAATATAAGAGGTGTTGCAACAGTGACAAATCTTATAAAACAACGGGAAAAGCCAGATAACGGGCTGTTTTTAGATATTGGTCTTAAGCATATTACTTTAATCCTTTTTATTAAAAGACGGATAGTCCTGATAAGAACAATTCCAGTTAAAGAAGGGTTTCAATTAACGAACTCTTATCCTGGCCCTTCAGATGACAGGGATGGAATCAAGACAATAGAGGATATTCAATCCACGTTTAAATCCTTTTGCCGAACAATTCGAAACACTATCCATTCACACTCATATAATTTAAATCAAGACCTTGCCCCAGAAAAGGCCTTCTATACCGGAACAGGGGCAATATACAGTAAAACCAGGGAGCTTTTAGAAGAATACTTAGGCATTCCTGCAGAAAAAATTGACTTGAGTAAACATAATTCTCTTCTTATTAATAGTGCTATAGCCCAGGATTGGAATCCGCTTTTTATGGACAATGCCCTTGCTCTTGCACTTGAAACCAATAAAAAAGGGGAAGGCTTTAATTTCAGACGAGATGATTTTGAACTTAAAAAGGTCTCTCAGTGGAGTAAGCAGATAATCCGTAAGGCAAGTATAATTTTTACCTTTATTATTGTCTTGATGGCTGTTGATATCAGTATTGATTATTATTATCTGAAAAAGAGATATAAAGCCTTGAATCAGGAGATCAGAGAAGTTTTTAAAGAAACTCTTCCAAAGGTAAGTAAAATAGTTGATCCGATTCAGCAAATGCAGGTCGCCCTTAATGAGATAAAGAAATCCACAAGCCCGCTTCCCGGATCAGCTTCAAATATCAAGGCCATTGAGCTGCTCAATGATATTTCAAAACGAATTCCATCCTCAGTAAATATTCAGCTCACAAAGCTGATTATTGATTCAGACGTAATGCGCATTGGAGGTATCACTGATACCTTTAATCAAGTTGATACTATAAAAAGCAACCTGGAAGGCTCAGAATATTTCAATTCAGCGACTATTAGCTCTGCGAATCTTGATCGGGCAGGAGAAAAAATCAAATTTGAAATTAAATTACAACGGCAATAATTCATGAATATTTATTCCATGATTAATATGAAATTAGCCAAACGCGAACAACAATATATCATTATAGCTGTAATATTATTAGCCTTCCTTCTAATAATGAAATTATTTATTTTCCCTTTTATGGATAACAGAACACGATTGAGCAGGGGAGTAAGTGCTAAAGAAGCTGCCTTAAAAAAAATCGTGCTTATGAGTGAAGAATATAAGGGGCTGAAAATCGCATCAAAAAGTGTTCAGTCCTCAATGGAAAGACGTAAAAAGAATTTTACTCTTTTTTCATACCTTGAGCAGGCGGCCAGTGATATCCAAATAAAAGAGCATATTAAATATATGAAACCTTCTATTGCTCAGGATATCGGGCCTTACAAGGAATCCATGGTTGAAATGAAACTGGGTACAATCTCCTTGAGGCAGCTTGTCAAATATTTATATCAGATTGATTCCAGAGCCAGCTCAATCCAGGTTAAACGTTTATCCATTCTACATAATAAAAAAGATTCAGGCTTACTTGATGCCGTGATGACTATCTCTATCCTTCATAAGGCTTGAGGCGATGGACAACCTTTATGCTGAATAATAATTCAATGCAACAAACAAAAAAGAAAAAAATCAAAAAATATCTAGGCTATACTTGTTTTGGTGTATTGATAACTTTAGCATTCCTGGTTTATCGCTTTCCGTCAGATATTTTAACCTCTTATATCGAAACCAAGCTCAATAAAAGCACCTCTCAATATAGATTTATAATACAGGATATCCGTCCCTCCTTTCCCATTGCTTTGAACTTTCTGAAATCAGAAGCCCTTATAAACACAAACTCCAACACGAGCTCTTTTAAAGTTGACAGCCTGGTTGTCAAGCCGGATCTTTTTTCCCTGATTCAAGGCAGGTTCAGATATTTGCTTGACTGCAAGGCCTATAAGGGATCCATAAAGGGTCACCTGGAATTTTTAAATAATAATTTTAAAGCGCCTTTTTCAACTGCCTTTGATATTATAAATATAAAGCTTGAAAAAAATCCTTTGCTTAGCCAGTTTATTGGGGCTGATTTAATTGGTAATCTGGCCGGAGATATCTCTTTTGACGCCAGTCCCAAAGCAATGATAAATTCATCCGGTATTTTCAACCTTAGATTTACAGACGGCAAGCTGGATCTTGTTAAGCCTGTTTTCAGCATTGATGTAATCAAATTCGAAGAATTAATAATTTCAATAGAGCTTAAAAAAAGGTCTATGAAAATTACAAATTTCATCTTGAAAGGGCCTGAAATCAACGGTTCCTTGACCGGAACGATTTATCTGAGAAGTAATTTCTCTAAAAGCAGGCTTAATCTGGAAGGAGACATCTCACCTCTTATCGACATAACCAGTGGGAGTAAAGGAGATGTAAATACCCTAAGATTTTACAGGCAATTTCTTGAAAAAGAAAATTTTTCATTCAGGATTCATGGGACGATTAAAGCCCCCAAATTTAAACCGATACTTTCTTAATCAAATGACAAGAAACTATAATATAATATTAAACATCGTGGCCATTACTCTGTTAATGTACATTGGGGTGGATATATTCTACAGGATTGTTCGAAATAATTTTAATCCTGTCCATAAAGATTTTGTAGCCCTTGAGCTCCCTGATATAGTTGTCCCCAGAAAAGAAATACCATTTAGTTCCTTTAACACAATTATGCAGCGAAATCTATTTGGCACCAAGGAAGACATCCCTCAAACCGACAAGCTTGAAAAGCTCGATAAGCTTGAGAAGACAAGCCTTGATATTGCACTTTTGGGGACTGTTGCGGGAAAGGAAAAAACTGCTTATGCCGTCATAAAAGAAAAAAACAATGGCAAGCAAGGCCTTTATAAGATAGGTGACAGTATCCAAAATGCCATTATTAAATTAATCCTGAGAGGCAAAGTTGTTCTTAGTCTGGGAGGCAACGATGAAATCCTGACCATGGAAGAGTCTTCATCCTCAAAAGATAAAAAAATGCCCCGGTCGCGCAAAAGCAGGAATAGATTCCCAACAGCCAGGAGCTCTAATATCACTGTTAACAGGGCTGAACTGGAAGAATCCTTAAACGATATCACTTCCCTTATGACTCAGGCCAGAATACGCCCTCATTTAAAAAGAGGAAGGTCTGATGGTTTTTCAGTAAGCCGGATTAAATCCGGCTCTATTTTTTCAAAACTAGGCATCAGAAATGGAGATGTGATCAAAAAGATAAATGGAAATGCCATCCGTGAGCCTGATGATGTGATGTTACTTTATGAACAACTTACATCGTCAGACGATGTTTCGGTCGATATAGAAAGACGAGGCCGGGTGAAAACCTTAAACTATAACTTCAGGTAAAGCCATGTATGCATCTTATTTTGGTCTAAAAGAAAATCCGTTTAACTTGACCCCGGATCCCCGCTTCCTTTACCATAGCCCTTTTCATAAAGAAGCCTTTGATCATCTCTTATATGGTATTAATGAACGAAAAGGCTTTATTTTAATAACCGGCGGCATCGGGATGGGAAAAACCACACTTTGCAGGGCACTATTGGATCAAATGGATGAATCCACCAAAAGTGCCTTGATTTTTAATTCTTTTATATCAGATCTTGAACTCTTACAGACCATAAATCATGAATTTGGCATTGAGATGGATGATGCGCTCGCAACCAAAAAGGATTATATTGATGCCCTCAATGATTTCCTGGTCAAAACCTTTCAAGAGGGAAGGAACGCTTGCCTTTTAATTGACGAGGCCCAGAACCTGTCGATATCAACCCTTGAACAAATTCGCATGCTCTCTAATCTTGAAACCGAGAAGGAAAAATTAATCCAGATAGTTTTGGTTGGACAGCCCGAGTTAAATGATATACTTTCAAACTCCAATTTAAAACAGCTGAATGAAAGGATAACTGTTCGCTATGACCTGAAGGGATTGGGGCTTAAAGACATTAAGGATTACATGGAAC
>DAOWOF010000111.1 GCA_030642205.1 Desulfobacteraceae bacterium
ATTTATTAATTTGCCGGTCTCCTCAGCCATTCCAAAGCTGCCTTTACTTATCTCGGCTGCTACATCCTCAGAAGTTTGGCCAACCATGGCGACCTCTGAATCATGAATAATTCCGGCTCCATTCATGGCCAGGCCGCTAATGCAGCCCCGTTGCATGAGGTCCACAATTATGGGACTAAGCCCCACCTTTATAACATGAGCTCCCATGCCCAGTATAATGGTCTTATCAGCATTTACAGCCTTGACCAGAGCCTTTATTATTTCTTTCAGATCCTTGGCTGCCAGTATATTAGGAAGCCTTTCAAACCAGTCATTCATGAAAGATCCTGGTTTCCATGGAAGAGCGAAATCTTCCTGGCAGGCTTTGCTTGGCCGGTCTTTAAGCGAATAAGTTTTGATTTTATCTAAATCAATAGGACTGAAATCTTTCAAAATTAATACCTTTAATATGAATTTGGGCTCTCCCCCTATAATTATTTCAAATGCTTCTGAAATAGTATATGGTCGACCAGATGGCATATAATATGGCCGGCAAGGATATGAGCCTCCTGAATTCTTGGAGTTAAAGGACTTTTGACTATCAGGGACAAGTCAACAATAGACTTTAAGGCTCCTCCATCTCCACCAATTAAACCAACAGTATAGATACCCTGCAGGCGAGCAGCTTTAACGGCATTAAGAATGTTTCCGGAATTGCCGCTGGTGCTGATAGCCAAGAGCACATCATCCTCCATCCCCAAAGCCTTAACCTGTTTTGTGAAAATATCGTCAAAAGAATAATCATTCCCGATACTGGTGATAACTGAAGTATCGGTGGTAAGGGCCAAGGCCGGAAGGGGCGGTCTTTCAAGGATAAAACGATTGACAAATTCCGCTGCTAAATGTTGGGCATCAGCCGCGCTGCCACCATTACCGCATATTAGCAATTTCCCGTTTCCGGTGAAAGCACTGGATATTTTTTCGGCCAGGGAGATGAGATTTGATGTGTTTTGAGAAATAAACTCTTGCTTGATTTTAAGACTGTCCAAAAGAATATTATCTATGATTTCTTTCAATTAATCTCTCCAAAAAATAGACCTTAGGCACAAAAATACATGTGGTTATTTTAAACGGCCTCTATTATCCAATATTTTATATATTGATAAGTTCCTAAAAAGGCACAAAGCAACTTTTTATCAGGTTATTAATCTCGGCAAAATAAGGCTTTCCTTGAAATTTGTCAACTTTAACAACCTTTACCTCAACCTTGATTTACCTTGACCTTTTCATTTAATATCATTGCATGAACTCGTAAACAGGCCATCAACAAACCAATGGAGAACAAACCAGGCTGAGGGAACTATTTAAATTCATTTCAAATGGCGGGGAAGTAGCAGCCTCACCCGCCAAGCAAAAAAAAGACAGGGTAACTTTTCGTTCGATTATCGTAAGGAGTTGTCTGGAAATAAATTTAGACAACTCCTAAGTACATACAATCCGATTTTTTTAATAAGTTTACAAGATCTTTTGCATGTTGGAAAATAAAAAAAGTTCTATAAGCCTTTAATAGCAGCTTTTTCATTGAAATAAGAGACCGCATATGCTTAAATGCAAGCATATAGGAAACAACTGGCATTTTAAGATGCTATCGATATCTTTGATACCAAAATTTAGTGCTTGAACAAAAAATACAATTTTGCCAAGTCCAAAGAAAAAAATGACCGAATCATCAAAGATTGAGCTAATAGAAGCATACGTTCAGACACTCATAAAAGATAGCAGATAATTAATGCCCGAACGAAAACTGTCTTTTTTGTTAATGACAAAAAATCCTGGTTTTCGCTCAGACACTAATTAATACTACTTGCCATCTCAGGTTGAAAATTTGAAGGGAATAATGTACATCAAATAAAAAACCAAATATTAAGGAGAAGACATTATGACCAAGGCAGAATTGATTGCTGAGATTGCCAAAACATGTGATTTAACAAAAGCTGATGCACAAAATACTCTAAACGCGTTAATTGAAATTTCAAAAAAAACCTTAAAAAAAGATGGCCGCATGGCCATTGCAGGATTTGGCTCTTTTGTTGTAACTAAAAGAAAAGCAAGGACCGGCAGGAATCCCCAGACTGGTGAAGCCATCAAGATCAAGGCAAGCAAAGTGATCAAATTCAAGGCAGGGAAAGCCCTTAAAGAAAAACTATAGTCTCCAAGTTATAATCTTCTTTTTTTGTAACTATTCAGCAATCTAACCGGGGTAAAAAATCCCGGCTACATTGCTGAATAGTTACTTTTTTTTAGAATTATATTTTCCCTTTAGTAAATTGAGGAATATTTCCTATTCCAAAGGAAATATCTTTTTCTACACTAATTCAGCCAGCTCCTTTATAGCTTGCCCAAGAATCACAATCTCCTTTTCCTGGACAGTCCTCATGTCAAGGAGAACTGTCTCTTTTTCTACACGTACAATTATCGGTGGATTATAGGCCCTTAGCCAGCTTGCCATAAAACCGGTAGATAACCTGCCAGGAGCAAGGCCCAACAGGCAACTTGATAATTCCATACTGGGAAGGGCCCCTCCTCCAACTTTGGAAAAGCCATCCAGGATTGTAATTGAAAAATTTAAAGGAATTACTTCATCAAGCATTTGAAGAAGACGTTTGCCCTTTTTATTGATCAAGTCAAAGGGTTGGCATATCATTTTTAATGTTGGAATAGTTTCCATCAAAGTTTTTTCATCCCGATACAATCTAAGGGTTTCTTCCAGTGCAACAAGTGTCAGCTTGTCTATTCTAAGGGCTCTGCAGAGTTGATTCTTTTTGATTGCAGAAACCAGCTCTTTTTTTCCGAGAATGATACCTGCCTGAGGCCCGCCTAATAGTTTATCTCCGCTAAATGTGACCAGATCCGCACCTTCTTTCAGGACATCTTTGACTGTCGGTTCCTTTGTAAGGCCATATTTGGAAAAATCCACCAAAGAGCCACTTCCCAAGTCTTCCATCACAGGAATGCCATGGGCTCTGCCAAGCTTGACCATTTCACTCAAAGCCACCTCATGGGTAAAGCCAATAATCTGGAAATTACTGGTATGAACCTTTAGCAGTATGCCTGTTTCAAGATTGATAGCTTCTTCATAATCATGGAGATGTGTCTTATTAGTGGTTCCTACCTCCACCAGTTTGGCTCCACTTTTGCCCATTACATCAGGGATCCGAAAAGAGCCTCCGATTTCCACAAGTTGTCCACGCGATACAATAACCTCTCTTCCTTTGGCCAAGGTATCCAGGGCCGCCAAAACTGCAGCGGCATTATTATTAACCACCATGGCAGCCTCAGCGGAAGTTAATTCAATTAAAAGATCTTCAACATGAGAATATCGGCTTCCTCTTTTACCCTGAGATAAATCATACTCAAGATTGCTATATCCTCCACCTATGGTCTCTAATCTATTTATAACGGCCTCCGCAAGAATAGAACGTCCAAGATTGGTATGAACCACCACGCCTGTGGCATTAATTACATGCCTCAGATTTGGTCTGGATATCAGTTCAACCTTTTGAATTATTCGTTGAGTGATCTCCTTTATTTCAAAATCCGCCGCAACAAGCATGTCTTCTTTGATTAACTTGGCACGGATTCCATCAAGGACCAAACGAATGGCCTTCAGGACAAGGCTGCGAGGATAATCCGCAAATAGCGCACTTATAGATGGATCCAATAAAAGCCCATCCACAGAGGGAATTTTTTTAAACCAAATCTGTTTATCATTTTTCATATATTTGTTGCTCCTTGAGAGCGTATTCATATTGATAACCAAATAAAAAGTCGCTCCGCGCCTATTCTGCTCTGCGGAGCAAAGCCTTCCACAGGTCGGAGATTTTAAGGATACCTTCAAATTGCTGAAATAAAGTAAATCATAGGAAGGAATACAGGTAAAGTCAATTAGTTGCTAGCTACCTATGAAATAGGGTTGCAAAATACATGGAAGATGTGCTAAAAGGGAAGAAATGGTGGGTGTAGCTCAGTTGGTAGAGCACTGGGTTGTGGCCCCAGTTGCCGTGGGTTCAAATCCCATCACTCACCCCATATGAAAAAAGAGGGTTAAATAACCCTCTTTTTTTCATACCTTAAACGCGAAAAAGGATTTTGCCTTCTTTTTTATCTTCCAGATGAGACCTTTGCAAAACCTCCCCTTTCGCCCAATTTCGGCGTCAGGCTCAGATTTTAATCCTCAAAAGACTTAAGGTATTCCTGTGGTTAAAATTTTCGCCTTCCTTGCGCGTAGACGAAATTGAACCTTTGTTAAAGGTCTGCAGATATATCAGAGGCAATCATAGTTACGTTTTTAACGCATGTAGTTGCTGGGGCATCTTTTTAAACGTCCCCAGGAGGAGATAAAAATAATGAAAATCAAGCATATTGATCATGTGGGTATAGCTGTCAAAAGTATTGAACAAGCCGGCAAATTCTATACAGAGATAATGGGTTTAAAAATTCAGGATATCGAGAGAGTTGCTGAACAAAAAGTTGATGTAGCTTTTTTACCCATTACAGATAGTGAAATTGAATTACTTGAATCAACCGAGCCCGACGGTCCAGTGGCCAAATATATTAATTCCAAAGGTGAGGGGGTCCAGCACCTTGCCTTCAGGGTTGATAATATTGAAGAAGCCTTAAAGGAATTAAAGGAAAAAGGAGTACGTTTGATAGACCAATCCCCACGTAAAGGCGCCGGAGGAGCAATGATTGCTTTTATCCACCCCAAAGAGACAAATGGCGTATTAGTTGAGATTTGTCAAAGAGATTAGGAGATGTTCAAGTTATTTACGGACAACTCCTTAGTCTGAATGAGCATGTTCGACAATAGCAATATTGTTCAAAATCGAGGCATACAAAAAGCTACTTCAATTACATAGCTAATTATAAAGATAATTTATCTAGTATTAATGAAGAATTGGGGCAAAAGGGTCTCCCGGAGAAGCACCCTAGAAACGATAAGTAATTAGCCCATGGGTTGTATCATAAGGAGAAACGCTGACCTGGACACGATCTCCCACCATTACCTTGATACGATGCTTCTTCATACGACCGGAAAGGACACCCCTTATGGTGATATCATTATCACATTTAATTTCCATACTTCCGCCACCCAAAACTTTTTTGATATGGCCCTCTAACTGAATTAGATCTTTTCTGCTCAAAATATCCCTTTCTGCAATACTATAATTTTGATAACCTTGTAAAAAGTCACGAAACGACTTTTTACTCGACAGGGAGGGGTAACCCTCCCCCTGCCATTTGAAACACATTCAAATGGTTCCACTCCAGGCTGGGATTTATCTATCCTCGGCCTGTTAATAAACTATTTACGAGTCCATCAGTTTTTTATAAGAAAAAGATTTTGGTTCGATCAGGAAATTTTCCTGGTAAAACATATCAAAACTTCTTCTTGAAAGACATAGTCTTAATTTAAGACTATATAATTCCGGAGCAACCCTAAACAAATAACCAGGTTTTGTCAATGGTATTTCCAGCATTCATCAAAGGAACTTGTATCTAATGCTCTCCTATATCCTCGGTGATGAAATTAATTCGTACATAAGACCTCATAGAAAAATGGTCCTCTGCGCGATTATCTTAACGATCATCTCCTCCATATTTGTATTTATTCCTGCTTTCCTGTTACAGCCCTTTATTGACGAAGGCATGAAAACCGGTCAGGATCCCGTAAGCTGGAAAATACCCTGGATAATATTTGAATCTGATTCATGGTTATCCTGGCAGCGAACTGAAAAGGTCTTAATCGAAAACATATCACCTAATAAATTACTAATGGTTCTCACTCTTGTGGGTTTTATTTCTGTACTATGCAAATCTCTCACCATTTATCTTAGCGAATTATCTGCAGCAGCCTTTGCCAACCAGGCCGTTAAGGCCCTTAGAATTGATTTCTTTCAAAAACTGATTGCTCTGCCGCTAAGCTTTCACCATCAAAAACGATCAGGAGAACTAATATCAAGGGCCACATCCGATATCACGGTTATGCAGAATCTGATTGTCGCAATTGTAATAGGCCTTATAAAACATCCGGTGACAGCCTTTATTTTTCTGCTCTATCTTCTTTATATGAACCTTTATTTGACCTTACTTGTCTTTGCCATAGTTCCTGTTATGTTTGGGATAACACGTCTATTTGGGCGAAAGGTTAAAGAACATGCTGTCAACGTCCAATCTGCTACGGCCAATCTTACTGATTTGTATCAAGAGATGCTTACCTGTCTCAAAATAGTACATGGCTTTTTTAAGAGTGATGACGAGATCAGAAAATTTAGCCAGAGAGCATTGACCCTTTATAAAGATGTCATGAGCTGGTACCGTTGGGATCTCGGTTTGCCTGCTCTGATGGACATAACCAACTTTATGATTATACCTTTGATTTTAATAATTGCCAAAATATATTTTCATCACAGCCTGGGAGAAATAGTCGCAATGGGTTACGCTTTTTCCAAGGTCTATTCACCTCTTAAGAAGCTTGCTCAAGTAAATAATAATTTGAAGACCCTGCAGGGATCAACAAAAATGATCTTTGAAATCATGGCTCAAGTTCCTGAAATTAAAGATCCTGAAAATGCCATAATTCTCCCACGGCATCAGAAACTAATCGAATTTCATGGAGTAAGTTTTGCTTATAATCACCAGAACAACGTTCTGGAGGATATCTCTTTTCAGGCAAAACCAGGTGAAATGATAGCCTTTGTAGGATCAACTGGCAGCGGAAAAAGCACGCTCCTTGATCTCCTGCCACGTCATTATGACATCGCTAAAGGCAGTATCCGGATAGATGGCATTGATATTAAGAAGGTCTCTCTTGAATCGCTGCGCAAACAAATTGGCATCGTTAGCCAGGAAATCATCCTCTTCCATGATACAATTGCCAATAATATAGCATATGGCAATCCAGATAAGGGCATGAAAGAGATTATAGCGGCCGCCAAGTCTGCCTACGCTCATGATTTTATACTGGCCCAGCCACAAGCATACAATACGATTATAGGCGATCAGGGCTGTTTGCTGTCAGGAGGGCAGAGACAACGACTGAGTATTGCCAGGGCTATTCTGATTGATCCTTCCATTTTAATCCTGGATGAAGCTGCCTCAGCCCTTGATGCTGAAAGTGAGCAATTGCTTGAAAAGGCCATTGATAAATTAAGAAAAGGGCGCACTGTTCTGCTTGTGGCCCACAGACTAAGCACAATAGTAAAAAGTGATCAAATTTTTGTCCTGGAAAAAGGCCGGATCATTGAAAAAGGTTCCTGCCAGTCATTATTGGATCTTAATGGACGTTTTCGTCAGTTATATGATATACAATTTAAACAGTAAAAAGCTTGGCCCAGAGGGCCAGGATTTTTCAAGACTGAATAAATATAACTATTCAGCTAATACCCACAGCAACAGGCCCCGAGC
>DAOWOF010000123.1 GCA_030642205.1 Desulfobacteraceae bacterium
GCCGAAATTAAAGCCCCCAGACCATCATCATTAAAAAAATGGATTACATCAGAAGGTGTGCCTCCCTGGGTTCCATACCCTGGAACTAAAAAATAGGTTTTTGGCATCAATTTTCTTAAGATCCTGGCCTCATGTGGATATGTAGCCCCAACTACTGCCCCTACAGAGGAATAACCTTCCTTCCCGATGCTACTGGCGCCCCATTTATCAACCAATTCAGCTATAATCTCAAATATTTTTCTTTCTTTGCCTCCGGAAAGCACATTTAGGTCCTGAATTTCTACAGACGATGGATTGGAGGTCTTAACCAGCACAAAAATTCCTTTACCATAAGTCACAACATCCTTCACAAAGGGCAGGATACCATCAGACCCCAATAAGGGATTAACCGTGAGCGCATCAATATCAATGACTGAAACAGGGTGTTTATCATTTATATGAACTTTGCCAATATGCCCATCAGAATATGCCTTAGCTGTTGAAGCAATATCATTTTTCTTTGCATCCTCAATAATCAGAAGGCCTTTTTGCCGGGCGTATTTAATAGTTTTATAGAGGGCCTCCATCCCTTTTAAGCCATATCGTTCATAAAAAGCGACCTGAGGTTTGATAACAGGAACCAGATCATATATGGCGTCTATAAGTTGACAATTAAACTCAAAAATGGCATCACTTATCCCCTTAAGATCTTTCCCGAATTTATTTTTAATATTTTCAGGAAAAAGATCATATACTGGATCTAGCCCTACAACCACATGGCTTTTTTTTGATATCACCTTTCGGATTATTTTGTCTGTAAAAGTTTCCATAAAATTTTACTAGCTTTTTCCTTTATTGCCATATAAAAATACATTAATATTATTGATGGAGTCGTAAAAAGCCTATAAACAGGCCGTGGGCAGATAAGCCACGGGTACCCTATCTGCATTCATTTTTAAATGGCTGGGGAAAGCCAGCACTCACCTGCCGAGTCAAAAGGTACAAATGGACTTTTTACGAGATTATTATTACTGGTTGACAATTACCAAGCAGACGTAATTTTGTCAATTAACAAAACATCCTCCGAATATTTGATATAAGAGATCGTACACCACAGACTGCATATTTTATACAATCTAATCACAATATATGGGCACATTAGACGTAAGGAATGGCTTATATCGAATATCAGGACAGCCTCTTTAAGGAGATATCGATGGCAAACATTGTTGTTGTGGGAACCCAATGGGGAGATGAAGGAAAAGGCAAAATTGTTGATCTGTTAACAGCCAAGGTTGATATGGTAGCCAGGTATCAGGGTGGAAATAATGCCGGTCATACTCTGCTTGTAGATGGTCAACAATTTATTTTCCACATCATCCCCTCAGGAATACTTTATAAGGATAAAAAATGCGTTATTGGGAACGGGGTTGTTATAGATCCGGCTGTCTTGCTTAAAGAGATTGAAGACCTACAAGCTGCTAAAATTGAAGTAACACCTGCAAGATTTTCATTGAGTGAGAAAGCCCACATTATTATGCCTTACCACAAAGCCATCGATATTGCGCGTGAGGCTGCTAAAGGGCGGGATAAGATAGGAACTACTGGCCGTGGGATAGGCCCCTGTTATGAAGATAAGGCAGCGCGAACCGGGGTTAGGGCTATTGATCTGATTGAGCCCGATATCCTTGAGGAAAAAATAACTGCCCATCTAAAAGAGAAAAATTTTTATCTGGAAAAATATCTCAAAGCTGAACCTCTCAACGCTCAATCTATTTTAGAATCCTACCTTAAGATGGCTGAAAAGCTTCAACCTTTTATAGTAGATGTTTCACTTGAGATGGAAAAACTCCTTAAGGAAGGCGGAAGCATCCTTTTTGAAGGTGCTCAGGGGACCCATTTGGATATTGATCACGGGACATATCCTTTTGTCACCTCATCAAATCCTGTGGCTGCGGCTGCTTGTACGGGAACAGGCCTCGGTCCCGGAGTAATCGATCATGTTGTCGGCATTGTTAAAGCCTACACTACCAGGGTTGGCGCCGGTCCATTTGTAACCGAGCTTACCGATGCAGTTGGAAACTATATTCAAGAAAAGGGAAAAGAATTTGGCGCAACAACAGGGCGGCGACGTCGCTGCGGCTGGCTCGATCTCGTTGTGCTGCAAGATGCTGTACGTCTAAATGGTTTAAATAGCCTGGCCATTACCAAACTTGATGTATTAAGCGGTCTTGAAACCCTGAAAATTTGTGTTGGATACGAGCTTGAAGGCAAGAAAATCATGCATAGGCCGTGCAGTTTAAAAAAGATGCTTAACTGCAGACCTGTTTTCAAGGAATTACCAGGTTGGCAGGAAGATATATCCCAAAGCAGAAAATTATCAGACTTACCAGACAATGCAAGAGCTTATCTTGATACCATTGAGGAAATAACCGGTGTTCCCATCTCAATTATCTCTGTGGGACCAGGAAGACAAGATTCTATTATAATAAAAGGGGCTTTTCAAAATAAATAATGATACCAAAAACAATATATGATGTAATAGTAGTTGGTGCAGGTCATGCCGGTTGTGAGGCAGCCCTGGCTTCAGCCAGGATGGGACATTCAACTTTGCTTATTACTATTAATCTTGATCACATAGCTGCTATGAGCTGCAATCCCGCAATAGGCGGATTGGCCAAGGGGCATTTGGTCAAGGAAATTGATGCCATTGGAGGCGAAATGGCCATCAATGCTGATCAAACAGGAATTCAGTTCAGGCGCCTTAATACCCGTAAGGGTCTTGCTGTACAGGGATCAAGAACGCAGAATGACAGGGATCTTTACCGAAAAAGGATGAAATCCGTTCTGGAATCTCAAGATCTACTTGAAATCCGACAAGCTATGGTGGCTCGTCTCATAATTAAAAATGCAATAATCAAAGGCGTTGAGACACAAATTCATGAACGTTTTTTTTCTAAATCGGTCATTCTGACTAACGGGACATTCCTCAGAGGATTAATACATATTGGTCTTGATCATTTTCCCGCGGGAAGGATGGGGGACCCTTCCTCTTTAAGTCTGTCTATACAGCTTAAAGAAATAGGATTTGAAGTTGCTCGCTTAAAGACAGGAACTCCTCCGCGACTAAATGGGCGTACTATTAATTATGATAATTTGATAATACAGCATGGAGATAAAATACCAAAGCCGTTTTCCTTCTCTACCAGTAAAATCACACTTCCTCAGTTACCTTGTTATATTACATATACCAATGCCAATACACATGAGATAATAAGACAAAGTCTTGATCAATCACCACTTTATAGAGGAATAATTGAAGGTGTTGGCGCCCGCTATTGTCCTTCCATAGAAGATAAGGTTGTTCGCTTTAAAGATAAGGAACGTCATCAAATCTTTCTTGAGCCTGAAGGTCTTGACACAGTAGAAGTCTATCCCAACGGTCTTGCAACCAGCCTCCCTGTTGAAATCCAGTTAAGGGTCCTCCAATCAATTCCAGGCCTGGAAAAAGTTAAAATGCTAAGGCCAGGATATGCCATTGAGTATGATTTTATTAATCCTGTGCAATTAAAGGCAACTCTTGAAACCAAGAAAATAAAGGGGCTTTATCTGGCAGGCCAAATTAACGGAACTTCCGGTTATGAGGAGGCGGCAGCCCAGGGTCTTTTAGCGGGAATAAATGCGGTTTTAAAAATCAGAGAAGAAGAGCCTTTAATCCTTGAAAGATCTGAGGCCTATGCTGCTGTCCTCGTTGATGATCTGGTAACCAAAGGCACTAATGAGCCTTACCGTATGTTTACATCCAGGGCTGAATACAGACTGCTGTTACGGGAGGATAATGCCGATTTTCGTTTACGTGATATTGGTTATAAGCTTGGTTTGATAAAAGATGACATTTACAATAAATTTTGTAAAAAAAGAAATGACGTGGAAAAACTGCTTTTACGTTTAAAGGAGTTCTCCATTAAGCCAACAAAGCAAACTCTTGCCCTTTTAAAGGAAATAGGCACAACGCCTATTAAGGAGTCAACTCCATTAAGTCAGCTGCTAAAACGCTATGAGGTCTCTTTTGAACAGCTCAGGTGCTTTGATCCTGCCCTCAAGGATATTGAGGAGCAATCAGCCAATGAAGTTGAGACCAGGATCAAATATGCCGGGTATATTGATCGTCAGGAATGTCAGGTGCAAAAAATGAAACAAATGGAAAATATTAAATTACCTGATAATTTAAATTATAATAATATACATGGACTAACTACAGAAGTACGTGAAAAGCTAGAAAAAATTAGGCCCACATCCCTTGGACAGGTTTCCAGGATTTCAGGTTTAACACCAGCAGCGATTATGGCGCTGCAGATTTACCTTAAAAAAATAGGCTCCGACCCGTACCATGCGAACCCTAAGGAGTTAAAAAAATGAAAATAAGCAGTGTTTCCGAAATGAGAGCTTTGGACAAAACAGCCTCTGAAAAATTATTGATTAAAGAAGAACTATTAATGGAAAATGCAGGCCTGGCAGCCAGTTTTATGCTCTTCCGGGAATGCGGCATCAATAACAAACGCTTTGTCATCATCTGTGGTACAGGCAATAATGGTGGAGACGGCTTTGTAATAGCCAGAAAGGTCCTTTCGAATGGAGGTTTAGTAAAGGTATTTATCCTTGGAGATAAAAACAGGTTTAAAGGTGTAGCCAAACTTAATCTGGACATCATTACCAAGCTTCTTGTCAGTATTCAGGAGATTGATTCGCCAAAGGCAGATCTAATGCCTGAAATCAATAACTGTGACGTAATCGTGGACGCACTTTTTGGGACAGGACTGACCAGGGATGTTAAAGGCAAGTACCGTGAAGTCATAGAAATAATGAATTTGAGCGAAAAAACAGTGTTAAGCGTAGACATCCCTTCAGGAGTAAATGGAGATACAGGACAAATTATGGGTATAGCTGTTAATGCCAACTATACCGTTACGTTTGGATTGCCCAAAATTGGGAATCTCCTTTATCCTGGTTATGGTCTTTGTGGAAAACTATCTGTTACACATATCTCATTTCCTCCTTCAATGTATAATGCGGACTCTATTAAAGTTGAGTTGAATTCTCCCCCTGAACTTCCTCCAAGGGCTAAAGATGGGCACAAAGGCACATTTGGTCAGGCCCTGTTTATTGCTGGGGCGGCCTCTTATTTTGGAGCCCCTTATTTCGCGGCTTCTTCTTTTTTAAAGGCAGGCGGAGGCTATTCCCGTTTAGCCGCGCCTTTCTCTATAATTCCCTTTATCGCCGCCAAAGGTAGTGAAATTGTTTTTGTTCGGCAAAAAGAGACACCATCAGGCAGTATCGCCCTGGCCAACAAAGAGAAATTATTAAACTTGATAGAGACAATGGACATGGTCGTCCTCGGTCCCGGGATTTCTCTTGATGCTGAAACAGGACAACTTGTCAGGGAATTATCCCGCAAGATAAATAAACCCCTGCTTTTGGATGGAGATGGGATCACCGCCCTGAGTGAAGATCTTGATATTTTAAAAAATAGAGCCGCCCCTACGGTCATTACACCCCACCTAGGCGAAATGAGCCGGATTACCAAAAAAGGCATTACCGAAATTAAATCTGATCCTATAGGCATCATCCAGTCTACTGCCCGGCAATTAAACGCAATAATAGTACTTAAAGGCCCCCATTCCATGATAGGATTACCTGATCAAAGGGTCTTTATCAATATGACAGGGAATTCAGGGGCAGCTACTGCCGGAGCAGGGGATGTCCTGACCGGCACAATTGCTGCAATGACAGGCCTGGGCTTATCGGTTCCTGAAGCCGTTCAAAAAGGAGTCTTGATTCATGGCCTGGCCGCCGACCTGGCTGCCCAGGAAAAGGGAGAAGATGGGATTACAGCCCAGGATATTTTGGATTTTCTACCACTAGCTTTAAAAAATGATCGGGAAGGCGCTAATATTGCAGATAGATCATTCTATTCAAAAATAGAAATTATTTAAGTTATAATCCTCTGGCAAACAATAAACGTCACCAACATCAAATATTAGGTCTGGCTCGGCTTCTGGACTATATCCTGGGGTATAGACCGGATGAATTTGGTCTGCTTCCTGATGCTCAAGGATATATTGCCTGCAAGGAACTCCTAAAAGCCATTCATGAAGAACCAGACTTTCGTTATGTAAGCCAAGCCCATATTAATGAAGTCCTGCTTGGCAAGGGCAGGAACCGATTCCATTTGGAAGCTAAACAGATCAAGGCTGTTGAAAGGCATTGGCATCTGGATTTTGATGCCCCCGTTCCAATGCCTCCAAAGATTCTTTTTACTCCCATCAGGCGGAAAGTCCACCCAATAGCCATGGAAAAAGGCCTTAACGCCCCACAACCCAAAAAATTTCTGGTACTCTCAGCCAATAAAGAAATGGCTCTTCGTATAGGCAAAAGGCGGGACCAAAAGCCGGTATTATTAGAGATTAAGGCTGCAGACTCAGTAGATAAAGGGATTAAGATCTTTCGCTTTGGAGATCTCTATTTAACCTCCCATATTCCTGCCAGATTCATCTCTGGCCCTTTTGTTGCAAAGGAAATCCTAAAAACACGGAGTGATCTTGAAGCAAAAAAAACCATAGTTGAGCATAAACCCCACGATCTTGCACCTGGGTCATTCCTTCTGGATAACAGCAGTAACCATGACCTTTACCAGAAGGCTAAGGGAAAAAAGCGTAAAGGATGGAAGGAAGCATCCAGAAAGATCCGGAATATAAAAAGAGCTAAACACCCCCACAAATATTCCTATAGGGTTCGATGGCCTGCCCATTTGCAAGATGGCTGACAGGTAAAATTAAAGGCAGGTTATTAGCAACATCATAACCGTAATTAGCTATACTAGCTTAATCTAAGGATACCCTTACAAAAAATGCTACGGTATCTCGTTTTTACATGTCGCAACACGAGAAAACGCTTGACATGTCCTTATGGTTATGAATAATAGTATTCATTGTTTTATAAAAAAAATACTTGGTGGACAGGCAAGAAATCCATCAAGGGGCCTAGGCAGCCCTAACCCGCCGAATAA
>DAOWOF010000011.1 GCA_030642205.1 Desulfobacteraceae bacterium
AAAGCTATTTTAAAATAGCATATAATTTTATTATTACTATATCTTGCAAGAAATAAGCAAGAGAATCATGTTTATAACAAATTAGTCCTTTTTTTGAAACAACAGGTAGGACTAGACTTAATTAGCGAATTTTCTCAAGTTTTTTTTAAAAAAGGTCGATTAAAGATTATGGGATTGGTTTTAACTTAAGGTACTAATTCATAATCAGAAAGCATAGGATCATGACCGTAATTAATTGAATTGATAATATTTATTCGGATATTTGGTTAAGCTACAAAGTAAGGTGGCCGATGATAGAACCAGGTACATAATTATTATAGAAAGAAAATGATAAGAATCCATCAAGAAGAGGTGCCTCAAATGCCAATTATTTATTGCTTTTGGACCATCTATCAGATTTGATTAATAAAAGGAAAAAACAATAAATACTTGCATCTAATGATTATTTTTTATAGATAAACATATAAGTATGAAAGATTTTTTAGATTAATTTATTATTAGATGGTTATCTGTATGGATAACACTAATATAAAGCATAAATATCAAGATTGAACTGGGAACAATTACTATTTTTTAGCATACAGGTCTTTAAGGGTGGTATGATATTTGCTTTTATTACATTATAAGGTATAGTTTATTGTCATATATATTTCTTTAATCTTTATTATCTAAAACACTATTAATTGAAAATTAAATAAAGATAATGGGCTTAATCTCTTTCATAAGGATTTATTCAGGTTATTGATAATGTTTGTAAATAAAAGTCAAAAATTATTTGAGGTGATATTTTCAGCTGGCCCTAAACCTTATTTGATGGATATCGCTCTCTCCGCTGCAAATAAGGGTGCCTTTGGTTTATTTGATGCAGGTTATGTTTCTGAACCAATTTTTCTCAGGTCAACCATTCTTAAACTTGCCAAATTAAATACACATAAGAATCGGTTTGGCATCAGAATTATGGTTTCTGATCCAGATGTAATATCCAGACTTTCATCCGTCTTAAAAGACCTGCAACCTGAGCTTTTCATCATTGCCAGCCCTTTTGGAATTACAAATGCTCTGGTTAAATCTGTCAAAGAATACACAAAAAGAGTGTTCCTGGAGGTCTATTCCGAGAAAGAAGCTCTATCAGCAGCCGCATTTAACATAGACGGCCTGTTGATTAAGGGAAATGAAGCCGGAGGGCTATGCGGTGTTGATAGTAATTTGATCCTTCTGCAAAAAATCAAACGCCAAGTATCTATCCCTGTTTATGTCCAGGGGGGAATCGGGCCAGAGAGCGCATTAGCTTGCTATATTGGTGGGGCAAGTGGGGTTGTTCTTAGCGATTCACTAATGCTTCTTAAAGAATCAAATCCATATTTATCAGAACGAGACTTGAGGGCTCTTAATACCAGGATTGGAACAGTTTCCGTTGGATTGAACCAGAAAGAACCTTTAATACGCCTCAGTTCAGCATATCCAAAAATCATTCATAAACTTGAAGAAATAAGAAACGGCATTGAATCCCGAAATAGTGATGAACAAACAGAGGCATGGCTTAAAGAAAGCTTGAACCTGATACAGCAAAAACAGATGAATACAGCCTGTTTCATTGGAGAAGAATCTTATTGGGCATCTCTATACGCTAGGGATCATAAGGATATTGGTGGAGTAATTAAATTTATTATAACGCAGATTAAGGATGACCTCAAGATATTGCATCAAGCCAATCCCTTAAGACGAAATAATCCTTTTGCAAAAAAATTGGGCGCAGAATATCCAATCTTTCAAGGCCCAATGGCCCATGTAAGCGATAACTCGAGGTTTATGGCCGCTGTAGCCGAAAACGGAGCCATACCTTTTGCCGCCCTGTCCCTGACCAGGGGAGAACAGTTAAGGAAACTTTTTGATGATATAAAAAAAGATGTTGATAAAAAACCTTGGGGTGTAGGCATCCTGGGTTTTGCCCCCAATACACTCAGGGAAGAACAATATTCTTTAATCAAAGAATATTCACCTCCGTATGTTGTTGTTGCAGGAGGACGACCATCACATTATAAAGCCCTTACTCAAATGGGAACTACCCCATTTTTGCATGTTCCTGCGGCTACAATGATACAATCGTTCTTCAAAGAAGGGGTCAGACATTTTATCCTGGAAGGCAAAGGCAGTGGCGGACATGTGGGCCCAAACAACAGCTTTCCTCTATGGCAGGCAGCCATCCTTGAATTTATTAGTATGGCCGATATCGGAGGCCTTGATTTAAAGGATACCAGCATAATCTTTGCAGGTGGCATCAGTGATAAATTTTCCGCGGCTATGCTTACAGCCTTTACTGTACCCCTTTTGAGGCTGGGCATAAAAATTGGAATTATGATGGGGACAGCCTATCTGTTTACCAGGGAAATTTTAAGCACAGGAGCGGTTGTTGAGAATTATCAGCAAATCGCTCTTGAATGCAAAAAAACAGTGGTCATGGAAAGTGGAGGAGGGCATGCAATCCGATGCGCTATTACTCCAATGACTACCGAATTCACAAAAATTAAAAATGAACTGCTTACCAAGGGCGTTGAATTACAAGATATACAAAAGAACCTTGACGAAAATAATGTGGGACGCTTGAGAATCGCAACAAGAGGTTGTACCCGCTCAGAACAATCTGAAGCAGATACAAATAATCTGGTAAAGCTTTCGCCAGAACAACAAGTAGCACAAGGCCTATATATGATGGGTGAGGCCTCAACTATTATAACTACCCCTTATTCAATGGTTCAACTGCATGATTCGGTATCTGATGGAGCAACGCAGGTACTGAAGGACCTTAACTATGCTCCTGTACTTACAAGTACAAATGAAAACCATACTAATAATTACCAAAAAACTGATATCGCGGTAATTGGTATGGCCACACTCATTCCGGGGGCACAGGATCTAGACACCCTTTGGCATAATATTCTGGCCGAATTATGTTTTATCAAGGATGTCCCTCCAGAACGTTGGGATCTGGCAACAAATTATGATCCAGACCCTCAGGCACCTGATAAAATTTATTGTTCCAAGGGTGCTTTTCTGGAAGACATATCCTTTGATGCAATGGAATTTGGAATTCCGCCTACTTCCATTCCCAGTATTGAACCTGCCCAGCTTCTGGTTCTGGAAGCGGTAAAACAGGCCATTGCTGATGCAGGATATAAATCACGATCTTTCGACCGGGAACGAACCTCTGTAATCTTTGGATCCTCCGGAGGAGGTGGCGATTTAGCCCTGGCCTATAGCGTCAGGGCAGCCCTTAAAGAGCATCTTCGGAGGGCATCAGACATTCCTCCTGAGGTAAGTAGCCGCGTTTTAGAATCTATGTATGAAATTCTGCCTCAGTGGACAGTTGATTCCTTTCCCGGAATTTTAGGCAACGTGGTTGCTGGCAGGGTGTGCAACCGGTTTGATCTAAATGGTCTTAATTTTACCGTGGATGCCGCTTGTGCCTCCTCTTTGGCTGCTATTAATGCGGCCTGTCAGGAATTGGCCTATGGTGTGACCAGGATGGCTATTGTTGGAGGGGTAGATACAACTCAACATCCTTTTGGCTATACCTGCTTTAGTAAAACCAGAGCCCTTAGCAAAAATGGAGATGTTGGGCCTTTTGATAAAGATTCGGATGGCATTATTTTATCCGAGGGCGTAGGCGTTGTGGTACTAAAACGTATGAAAGACGCCATTAAAGATGGAAATCGAATCTATTCTGTTATAAAGGGTGTTGGTGGAGCCAGTGATGGCAAGGGCCATACCATGACGGTTCCTTCATCCCAGGGACAACAGATGGCAGTCAAACGGGCCTATGAAATTGCAGGTTATTTGCCATCTGAAATTGAACTGCTGGAAGCCCACGGGACAGGAACTTCCCTGGGAGATAAGACTGAATTAATATCCATGCAGACCTTCTTTGAGAAACCAGGAATCCTTCCAGCCCAATGCGCTGTTTCAACCATTAAATCAGCTATTGGGCATGCCAAGGCAGCTGCTGGAATCTTTGGCCTTATCAAGACCTGTCTTGCCATTTATCATAAAGTTTTTCCAGCTACATTAAAAATTAATGAAATAAATCATGACTTATTACCCCCTCAATCGCCCCTTTATATCAATACTACTACCCGACCATGGATAGCCAGAAAACAGAATCTACCCAGAAGGGGCGGTGTAAACTCCTTTGGCTTTGGCGGAACAAATTTTCATGTGGCATTGGAAGAGACACACCAAGCCTCCTTGATAGCTCAAAAAGTGCCTGAATCACTTTGGCCTGAGGAACTTTTCCTCTTCTCAGCCACAGATAGAGAAAAACTTGAGCAATCCCTGGACAGACTTATAAAACATGCCAGGAATGAAAATAATTCTCCAATCGCAAATCTTGCCAAACAACATTTTGAAACCTATTATGAAGATTCGCTGGAAGGTTCTCTGAAACTGGCTCTTAGGGTATCAGATCGCAAGGAACTTCAACAGCAGCTTGAAGGCATGAAGGATATTCTCCGGAATGGTATTAAAAACAGATTGCCCAAAGGAGTCTATTTTCAAACAAAAGTTCCCTCCAAACCTTCACCCCTGGCAGGCCTGTTTCCAGGTCAGGGATCTCAGGCAATAAATATGTCCAGGGATCTTGCAATCCTGTTTCCGATAGTCAGGGAGACCTTTGAAGAGGCCAATCAAGTCCTGGCTCATAAATTGGAAAGGCCTCTAAGTGATTATATCTTTCCTCCTTCATTGGATAATAATCGGCTTAAAGCAGACAAAAAGGCTCTTTGCGACACCATTATTGCTCAACCTGCTCTTGCCACGGTTGAAATGGCTTTATATCGTCTGCTGACACTTTTTGGACTTAAACTGGATATAACCGCGGGCCATAGTTTTGGTGAACTTACTGCCCTTTGGGCGGGAGGTGTTCTAAATGATAATATGCTTATCCGGCTGGCACATTTCCGGGGCATGATTATGGAAAAATCGGCCAGGTCGGATGAGACAGGGATGACAGCGGTTCAGGGTGATGAAAAAATCGTTACGAACCTGATTGCTGACATTAATGAGCTGTATTTAGCTAATTTTAACACCCCTGAACAGACAGTTGTTTCCGGTAGTAAAGCAAGCCTGTCTCTTTTTGAAAAACGTTGTTTGGAAAAAAAGATATGGTTTCGCAGGCTGCAGGTCTCGAATGCATTTCATTCTCCCTATATGAATGAGGCAGCAGAAAAATGGATAACCGCCTTGGAAAGGGAAGCCTTTCAAAAACCATTTATTCCAGTCTACTCCAACACAACAGGCGGATTATATGATTCTGATCCAGGTAAAACAGGAGAGATTCTTGGGAATCATTTGATTAATGGCGTTCGTTTTGTTGATGAGATCAAAAATATTCACCAGGCTGGGATCAGCACCTTTTTGGAAATAGGTCCAGGCAATGTTTTGAGCGGGCTTGTGGGCTCTATTCTTAAAGATCTTGATCATGAATCAATTACATTGCAACCCCATGGGGTTGCAGATGTAACTTCCCTTCTGGACACCTTGGCAAAACTTTGGGTAAAAGGCCATTTAGTAGATTTGAGACCCTGTTTTGAAATACGGGAATTTGATGCGTTGAGGCCGGATATTCTTCCATCAGCTACTGTTTTTAGAGTTAATGGAGGAAGGGCAGAGCCTACTATACAAAAACACCCCCTTACCACCGTGGTTAAGAAACCTTTGGCAAGATGGGATGGAGTATCTATGAAATCTGAGGAGAAAGCTGCTCAATCTACCAGCAAATCTCAATCAACTATTATTGAAAAAAATCCACAAGAAAACAAATTGGTCCAAAGAGCTCAGTTCCAGGACACAAATCTAATGCAAGATATAGATACAGGTAAATTAAAACTTCTTAATCAGATACAAGATAATATGGAGCTGTTTTTAAAAGATCAGGTACGACTGCAACAAGAACGAAAAGAAATGATGAACAAGATGTGGGATATGAATAAATCCATGATCAACGCAGTTCTTGGGAGTAATAATATTGATTATATTGCAGCTTTAGATAAACATGATCAGGTGAATTTAATATCTCGGGAAACGCAGAAAAATCATTCCTCTGCACCTGGAACTGATGAAGATTTTCTTGTACTTGATAAAGATATGCCTGCTGAACCTGCGAAAGGACTTGAACACATTTCTTTAGACCATAAAGATCCAGGATTGACTTTGCCTGAGCAGCAGGGAAAAACAGATAATTTACCTGATATCCAGGAATTACTATATGAAGTGATCAGCGAACGGACATCTTATCCAGTAGAAATGCTGGAACCAGGCCAGCATGTAGAGGCTGACCTTGGTATAGATTCGATCAAGCGTGTAGAAATAATAGGCTCCTTAAAGGATCGTCATCCATTATTAACAGATATTACAAATGAAGAATATTTTGAAGAAGTTGCCCAGTTAAGAACTCTGGGTGAGATCTGCGACTGGATAGAAAATACTTTTATCAAAAAAGGCTCGTCCTACAAAAAAAATGAGCCCGAGCAACAAAGACCCACTGATACTGAGAAACAGATTTCGCCTCAGGTTTCGATCAATGAATATGGTCTGCAATTAGTGGAATCCCCGCTTGTTGCGGATAGGCCTTTTGATTTAGGTCCGTTATTAATCCTGAATAATGGGCATGCACTTGGATCGGAACTGTTTAAATCATTAAACGAAAAAGGACTTAAAACATTCATTGTTTGTTCTAACCTGGACAATACAGCATCTGAGACTTCCGGTTTTTATGATGCAGATTTTTCTCAAGGCAATGATGTTATGCGATGTTATGAAAAGATCAAAGATGAGCAGGGCAAGATAGGAGGAATTTTAAATCTATTGGCTCTAGGACGTAAGGATAACAGCTCCGGAGTTAATGCTGTGGTTGAAAGTTTTCGGTGGGCCAAGGCCTTTGCGTCTGATCTGAAAAAAGGAAATAACCCAATGCCTTATTGGATGAGCATTACAGGCTTGGGAGGTGATTTTGGGCTTTCGGGAAAAATGGATTTTGAACCTTCCCAGAATGGTGTTCATGGAATTGCCAAGACCTTGTTTTTTGAATGTCAGAACTTGATGGTAAAAACAGTGGATCTACATCCGGATCAACCACTTCCTTTTCTACTTAATGCTCTTGAGACCGAACTTTGCAGTGGCTTTGACCAGGAACGGGAAATTTGCTGGCAAAAAGATAAACGCTATATCCTGAAACTTCGGGATATAGGAATAAAAGGCTTACAGACAAACTCCAGGAGATTTGATTCTGACTCTGTATTTTTATTGACAGGAGGTGCTAAAGGGATCACAGCAGATGCCGCAGTCTATTTTGCTCAACAATATTCTCCAACTCTTATCCTGTTGGGCAGGTCATCCATACCAGAGCGGGATCAAACAGAAATGACGCAATTTTCAAAGCTGGCTGATATGGGAGAACGAGATCCAAAAGCCCTTAAAACTTTGCTCTTTGAACAGATGAAAGAGCAAAACCTGAAAATAACCCCTGTTATGATTGATAAGCAGTTTGCTCAAATCATGCAGGAGCGGCAGATGAGATCAAATATTAGCCAGATGAAGGAATGTGGGGCAAAGGTCCATTATTTTTCTGTGGATTGCACTAATCGTGAAGATTTCGCATCCTTGATCAGGGAAATTTATCAGAGATGGGGGCGGCTGGATGGAGTTATTCATGGCGCGGGGGTTATCAAGGATCGTTTAATTCTGGATAAGGATGAAGAGAGCTTTAAAGAAGTTCTGGATACCAAGGTTAAAGGGGCTCAGATTTTAGCCGATGAGCTGGATTTTGAGCACCTTTCTTTTCTAATCTTTTTTTCCTCAGTATCTGGACGTTTTGGAAATAAGGGACAAGCCGATTATGCCGCAGCTAATGAGATTCTTAATAAAATGGCAGTGAAACTCTCCAGTCGTTGGACTGCTAATGTGACGGCTATAAACTGGGGGCCCTGGGAAGGCGAGGGCATGGTTTCTGACCACGTTCGTGAACAATTTGAAAAAACAGGTATTTATCTTATTCCTCGTGATATGGGTGTGGAAATCTTGAATCAGGAGATATGCGCAACAAAAGAGGATGCATCTGCAGAAGTAGTGATTTTTGGAGGAGAAGGCCTTCAAGATTTGGTAGCTCCTGATATGATATCCAGCAGTGTTTATGAGGAGTATGAGGAGGTAGCTTCTCAGTATCTGCCAATGATGAAAATGGCCAGACCCGACAAAGGAGCTCAGAATGGTCATCGAAGCTGGATACTGGATCTAGATCTTTCCACTCATAAATATCTTAATGACCATCGATTGGATGATCAGCCAGTGCTTCCTGCCGCTGTAGCTATGGAGTTGATGGCCCAGGCAGGTCAGATAATTGATCCTGATATGCAATTCTCCGGTTTTAGACAATTTAAAATGATGCAAGGTATTGTTTTGAAAGGTGACAGGCCTGTCACCTTAAAGATTATGGCACAGGAAAAAAGAGGATCAGACAGCTTTCGTGAAATTGAGACAACCCTGACTGTCGCCAATAATTTCTCTAATCAATTTAATTACAAAGCTATTATTGTCCTGGGACAATATGAAGATCCAGGGCTTTCCGATTTAAATTTCCACGAGAGACAAAATCCTTTTCCAATTTCAGTGGAAGGAATATA
The DNA here is from genome assembly GCA_030642205.1 of Desulfobacteraceae bacterium. Lineage (GTDB taxonomy): Bacteria > Desulfobacterota > DSM-4660 > Desulfatiglandales > Desulfatiglandaceae > DAOWOF01. Next base: position 8,673 of record DAOWOF010000011.1, read on the forward strand.
TGATAGCAGACTTTTTCACAAGGGTGTTTTTTGCGGCATTACTTCTATTGATGGTTTTGAGACAAGCCTTTCCAGGAATCTTGGGATTAATGGCATTATTCAACCTTCAAGGCCCGCAGACTTATTAAAAGGCATTGAATCAGGCCAATGGCTAATTGATCCTGTTGTTTTTGATTGCGCATATCAATTGGGGCTTCTATGGACACAGGAGTATTGCAGCATGATGGCCCTTCCTTCTGAAGTAAGAAGCTATATCCGATATCGTCCATATGATGGATCTCCAGTCCATTGCGAGGTCTTTATAAAAAATGTTAATAATCCAAAGCTAAATCTTGATTTTAATTTTTCCGATCAGGATGGAAAACTGTTTGCAAGGGCTATTGATGTCACGGCAATTATGAATAGGGCCTTAAATGAGCGTGTTTTAGCTGGCTTGGCTCGTTACAAAAAAGAACCAATAGTTAAAATGAATTTATGAAAACAAATGAAGCAATAGCCATCGTTGGTATGGCTTGTGTCTTTCCTGATGCGCCTGATCTTGAATCTTTTTGGGAAAATATCCTGCAGGGCAAGGATTCCATTCGCCCTATTCCAGGAGATAGAAATATCGATAATAGCTGGCCTGGGTCTATTAAGTCCGATCAGGTTGTTTGCACTCATGGCGGTTTTTTAAAAAATCATCAACCTTTTTCTCCCATTGAATATGGGATCATGCCAAAGGTATGCGAAAAAGTTGATCCTGAACAATTATTGATCCTCCAGACTGTAGACAGGGCATTTAAGGATGCTGGCCTTGATATCGAAAAGGTCGATTTACGATATACAAATACAATCCTTGGGCGGGGAGGATATCTAGGCAATTCCCTCCAGCAGCTTCACATGAGAACTGAAGTTATCATTCAGGTTCTTTCACTCCTTAAGGATCTTCATCCTGAAATCAAGGAAGCTTCCTTGATAAAAATCAGAAATGAATTGCGCTCCTGTTTTGATCATTTGCAACCTGAAATAATTCCCTTTGGCGTGCCTAATATCGGTACCGGCCGGGTTGCCAACCGTTTTAATATGATGGGGGCAAATTATACTATTGACGCAGCCTGTGCCTCCGCCCTTCTGGCAACTGAGGCTGCAGTCATGGCCCTCAGAAATGGCAAGTGTAACAGGGCTGTCACTGGTGGACTCTTCTTTGCGAATAATCCGAGTTTCTGGTGGGTTTTCTCGATGCTGGGAGCCCTTTCATCATCGAATCATATCCAGCCTTTTTCCGCTGATGCAGATGGTATGTTGGTTGGTGAAGGAATAGGAGTCTTAATCCTTGAGCGGCTGGATGATGCTATAGCTGACGGACGTCGGATCTACGCTGTTATAAAGGGGACAGGGTCATCCAGCGATGGCCGGGGGAATACCCTCCTGGCGCCAAGAAAAGAGGGGCAGACGGAATGCCTCTTAAAGGCCTATGAAGATGCGGGTGTATCACCTGAAACGATCAGTCTTGTGGAGGGACATGGGACAGGGACTCTTGCAGGAGATCAGGTTGAGCTTGAGACACTGAAAGAATTTTACGGGCCGGATGCTGAAGGTGTTCCGATACGAGCTCTTGGCAGCGTCAAATCAATGATTGGTCATACCATGCCGGCAGCAGGTGCGGCAGCCATGATAAAAACTGCACTGGCACTTTATCATAAAATACTTCCATTGACCCTCCACACAGAAAAACCATCAAAAAAACTGGCTGGTTCCTCATTTTATTTAAATACAAGGACCAGACCATGGATCCATCCAGTCTCCAAACCGAGGAGAGCTGGAATTAACAGCTTTGGCTTTGGGGGTATTAATGGCCATGTAATCATGGAAGAAGTTGAATCAACCGGTTCTCAGCTTACAGATCTTGCGGTTAAATGGCCATCTGAATTATTTATTTTGGGGGCTGATTCCTATGAAGAATTACTCAGTATTATTAAAATAATACAAAAAGACCTTGAAATCAGTCTGGAGCTTGATAGTCCTTTTGGCTTGTTAAGCTATAAGGTTTGTACCAACTGGCAGAGTAAAAAGGAATATAATATCAGCCTGATTGCCAAAGATAAGGATGATCTGAGATTAAAATTGGCCCATGTGAAAGGATGTCTAAAAAATCGGAAATTGCAAGAGATTGGCCAATTAAGCGACATCTATTATGAGTCTGCCCCACTTGCCAGGGATGGCAAGGTCTGTTTCCTTTTTCCAGGGAATGCCTTTCCTGGTCTGGGCGATGATTATACTGACAGGCTGGCTGAGCTATGTTTATTTTTTCCCTGTTTCAGGGCCTGGTTTGATTTCCTTGATCAGGGAAGACCTGATGATGATGTTCGGCCATATCCTTACAGCTCAATGCTTTTTACACCTTCTGATTTTGACAGGGATCTTTTTGTTGCCTTAAAAAAGAAGCTTCGCCAGCTGGACAATTCTGTTGACGGGGTCTTTATTTCCAATGCTGCCAGTCTGGATATCATGTCAGAAATAGGTTTAAATCCCGATATGGTTACTGGCACCAGCCTGGGCGAGTGGTCAGCTCTAATGGCAGGCGGAGTAATTGATTTTGAAAATGCGGCTTCCCTGAATGTACATAAGGTTAAATTAGATGAAGAAGATGTCAACGGTGCTTTGGGGCTTGCCCAATGTTCAATTGAAAAATTACAACCTGTTATTGAACAAGTAAGGAAATTGGGTATGGGGCCTGTCTCTTGTTCTTTGGATCTTTCTCCTTTGCAGGTAGTCTATGGTGGAGACCGCAAAGCTGTGGAAGAGGTTGCCATAAGGCTTAAACAGGAAGATATCTGGTCTGAACATCTTAACCTTATCCCTATTCATACTCCGCTCTGTGCGCCTGTTGCCAGAATTCAGCATAAGCTATTAAAGAATCTTGAAATATCACCCCAAAAAGTACCAGTATATAGTGGATCTACGGCTGGAATCTATCCTGACGACCCTGACGCAGTCCGGAGTCTGCTGGCAGATAATACCATCATTACAGTCAAGATGAGGGATCTGTTTGAGCGTCTTTATAAGGATAATGCCAGGATCTTTATCCAATTAGGCGGAGGAGGCAAGGTCCTTGGACCTTTGGAAGAAACTCTGAAGGGCAGACCTTTTTTGGCGATGGGCCTGGATGTTCCCAATCGTCATCCTGTAACTCAATTTCAGCATCTTGTCTCCAGATTAATCGCCCATGGTCTTTCTTTGGACCTGGATCTCTTTTTTCGCTATCGTCATTCCTATTTAAAGGCTAAGCTGCTTCATCCAAAGGCAAAACAATCAAAGCTTACGATGCCACTTGAAATGGCTGTCCCACAATTAAAGATTAAGACACCCATTGATGGATTTAAGCTGCTTGATCAAGATGCCTTAAACCCGTTGTCAATGAAGGAGCCTGCCGAAGCAAAGATGTCTGCCCAGGAGAGAATCCTTGCCAGGCAGCTGAAGATTGGAAATCAGATTATGACTCTGCAAATGGAGGAAAATCTGTCTGATTCAGGCATGTTACTGGATATGATGAAACAGCAGCAGGAATTATTTCTAGGCCTGAGTAATGGCTTACCACCACAAACTCAACTGGAAAACGATCCTGCTACTAATAATTGGAAACCACCTTTCATAGATGAAATAAAGGAACATCTTCCCGGCAAAAAAATCAAAATTAAAAGGACCTTAAGCCTTGAGGAAGATTTATTTTTTAAGGACCATGCCTTTATACCATTGCCAGATGAGATAAAACCGGCGGAAGAAAGATTTCCCGCTCTTCCAATGGCAGTAGCGCTGGAAATCATGGCAGAGGCAGGACAGTCTCTTTTTCCCGAAATGAAGGTTGTCGGTTTTTGTGATATAAAAAATAAACAATGGATTAATCTGGGGGATGATTGCCCTTCTTTGACCTTGACTGTTAAAGCAGAGCTTCAAAAGGCTGTGGATTCTCCTGCCCTGCCTCTTCATGTGTATTGCAGCCTTGAAAATGAGCTGACAACAGATAAACCCTATGTCACAGGAACAGTCTTATTGAACAAAGGATTCAATGAGTATGACTCAAATAGCCCTTCTTTTAAGCCTGATTTGGGGCATACTAATCCTTGCCGACTTGACCCCAGAGAATTATATCGGCCCCAGGCCCTCTATCATGGGCCATGTTTTCAAGGCTTAATACAGCTTCAAAAAGCAGGTCAGGGGGGTATCGTGGGGCTATTGCAGGCTCCTTCGGTCAAAGCCTTTTTTAAAAATAATGATGCAAGGGAGATGATTCTTGCTCCCGGACTTATTGATGCTGCTTCTCAGCTGATTGCCTGTTGGGCCTGGGAGGTAAAGAACGAAGATATTTGGGTGGCTCCAGTCAGCATCAGAGATATTCAAGTCTTTCAGGACCATCCTCAAACATATGATAAAATTAAATCCTGGCTTATTATGCGTCAATTTGGTGAGAGGTTGATTGAATTCGATCTTTTGCTGGAAAAAGACAACTGCCCATATATGTTAATCACGGGTTGGCAGGATTGGCGTATGAAATGGCCAAAGGTCTTCCTGGAACTCTGGAAGTCACCATCTGAGAATCTGCTCTCAAAAAAGATTGACTTTGGTACTCTCTTGGATCATCCTGGTTCATCTTCTGAAATGGAAGCATTTCATGTGAAAACCGATGATTTTCTGGGGGTCACTACTGATTGGGTGGCAAGACTTTACCTTAATTCCCGTGAGTGGCACCAGTGGAAAGACTTGGGTCAAAAGATGCAAATACCATGGCTTCTTGGACGAATTGCCGCCAAGGATGCAGTCCGGAAATTACTATCGCGAACTCATGGAGTCGTTCTTTATCCATCTCAAATAGATATAAGGAACCAGGATTCCGGTTTTCCATATATAATATTACCAGATGGCGTCTCTATTTCTCCTCAGATCTCCATTGCTCATAAATCCAGGGATGCGGTTGCAGTTGCGGTTTTAAATCAGGACAACCCGGTTGGAATTGATATGGAAGAGCTTGGGGATGGAATATCATCAAATTTTCAGGATTACATCTTTGCTCAGGATGAATTTTCTGAAGGTTTAAAGGACTTGTCAGATGGTTGGATCATGAGGGCCTGGTGCGCCAAGGAGGCCATGGCCAAAACCCTGGATATGGGGGCGACATTTAATCCAAAATTATACCGGATTATGGCAATCAACAGAGAAAATGGTATAATTCAGCTGGAATACAAAAATAAACAGAGTTCCCTGTCAACAGATCATCCCATTGCATTTGTCAAGACCATTATAGAGGAACAAAGGGTTTTTGCTTTTTGTCAGATCTTATAGAAAAAGCTGGAGTATTTGCCTGATAACCATCCTTTTACAAAACAAGGCGCTTAAAAAATCATGATTTATCTCTTTCATTGAGAACAATCTCAGCCAGTTGGTTAATAACTGTAGCAGCCAGGGCTGACCCACCTTTCCGTCCCTTGATAGAAATAAACGGGATATCTCTTTGCTCCATAAGAATCTTTTTGGATTCAGCTGCATTTACAAAGCCTACCGGCATGCCCACAATCAAGGCTGGTCTGATTTGTTGCTCTTTTATAAGCTGTAATAGTCTCAACAGGGCGGTAGGCGCATTTCCAATCACGTAGATAGAGTTATTCAAGCGGTTTCTTACCAAGTCTACAGCAGCCGCAGCCCTGGTGCGCTGCTCTTTTTGTGCTGTTTCTTTGACTTCATCAGCCCCTATGTGACATTCTATCCGGCATCCCAAGCGTTCCAGCCTCCATTTTGATATCCCCATCCTGGCCATTTCTGTGTCTGTTATTAAGAGGCAGCCTCTTTTTAAGGCTTCAAGTCCGTTCATGATGGCCTGTGGATGAAAGTTTGTGAGAGAAAGGAGTTCAAAATCAGCGGTTGTATGGATCATCCGCCTTATAATAAGCCATTCATGCCCTTTAAAAGGACGGGGCTCAGGAACTTCCGAATCTATAATTTTAAACGAATTTATTTCTATTTGATAAGGTTTTAGATCTGTTTGTATTCTTTCCATGAGGTCTCTTTTAAGATTTATATAGAAGCTTTTTAAATAATATTCAGGTGGCTATAAAAGAATTTTTATATGTTTATCCTTTGACAAAAGGCGACGAAATTTTTGGCAATTTGGGGATTTGAGCCCCAATGAAGATGCACATAAGAACCTAATGTTGATCTTGTATTGAAACCTTCATGCCTGATAAGATTTGTTTTGCGGTCTCTCATTAAATAGATCTGTCGTGGCCAATGGTTATTTTTTTCTTCGATATTGGAATAATGGAATTCATGTCCTCTTGCCTTAATCCCGGCCGGTCCAAGAATACTTTCTTTGTTTGTAGTAATTTCTCTGTAGCCAAGGGCCTTTATTCCCTTGCTCATATTGGTGGCTATTGGGAAAATATTTGCCATGGTATGAGTCTTACCGGATAGATCTTTAATGTTTTTGCCTAGGTACATCAAACCTCCGCATTCGGCATAAACAGGGCCTCCCTTTAATGAAAAGGCCTTGACAGCTCTTAGAAGGGCCTGATTTTGAGATAAGGTCCGGCAATGAAGTTCAGGATAACCGCCGCCAAAGATCAGGCCTTTGATTCCATGTGGAAGCTCACTATCCCTGAGGGGTGAAAAAAAAACCAGCTCTGCCCCTGCCTTCTTAAGAAGCCGCAGATTCTCCGGATAATAAAAAGAAAAGGCCTCATCTCTTGCAACCCCTATTTTTATGCTCAAGCCATGAGAAGGAGGTGTTGGAAAAGAATCGCAAAAATTATAGTCTCCAACAGAATCCAAAAGCTGATCAAGATCAAGATGCCTTTCAATCCAGGAGGAGAGGCTGTTAGAATAATCTTTATCCGGGGCAAAGTCTTCATCTGTAATAAGACCAAGATGACGGGAGGGAATATGTAGTTCTTCTGCTGTGGGCAGAAATCCTATAATGGGTATCTGAGGAATAGCCGCCATAGCTTCTTTTATAATGTCCTTATGGGTTGGGCTGCTTACTCTATTAAATATGACTCCTTTCAGGGAGAGGTCAGGATCAAATATAGAAAAACCCAGCGCAATGGCGGCTGCGGATCTGGCCATGGCCTTGGCATCTATAACAAGGATGACCGGCAGGTTTAACCATTTAGCCATCTGGGCCGTTGAACCAGATTCATCACTACCGGAAAAGCCGTCGTAGAGGCCCATTACTCCTTCCACGATGGCAATGTCAGCTTTAGTGAGGTGTCGCTCAAAAAGCTTGCGATTGCACTCCCGATCCATCATCCATCCATCAAGATTATGTGAAACCCTGCCGGTTGAACGGCTATGGTGGCCCGGATCTATAAAATCGGGTCCAACCTTAAAAGGCTGGACCTTAAACCCCCTTTTTGTAAAGGCAGCCATAATTCCTAATGAAATGGTGGTCTTGCCTGATCCGCTGTGAGTACCCGCAATACAGAGGCATGGAATCTTGGATGTTTTAGGATTATTAGAATTCATTTATCCCATTTAGGACTCTCTCAAATCTGAGAGCCAATTCTGCGAATTTATTTTTGAGCGAGTCCTTAGCCCTTAAAATCAATGGCTTTAAGATCATGTTTTTTTAATAGATTGTAGAAATCTGAACGATGCTTTGCAGCCATTCTGGCAGCCTTGCTTACATTTCCTTTCGTCGATGTCAGGAGATTTAAGATATAATCTTTTTCAAACTCATCTTTCGCTTTTTTCAATGGCTTTAAGGACCCTTTATCTTTAGGTTTTCTTGGAAAAATCAAGTCGGCATCAATTATGGAAGAGGAAGCCATGGCCATAGCATATTCAATTGTATTTTCTAGCTCCCTCACATTTCCAGGCCATAAGTGGCTAAGGAGATACTGGAATGCAGAGGCCGATAGACCTTTGATATCTTTATTCATTTCATTATTAAATTTTTTAATAAAATGATCCGTCAGAAGGAGTATATCTTCTTTTCTGTCCTTCAATAGAGGCAGATGTATTGGTATTACATGGATTCGATAAAAGAGGTCTTCGCGAAAATTTCCGGTTTTTACCTCCTCTTCCAAATTTTTATTAGTAGCTACGATAATCCTGATATCAACCTCAACAGGTTTTTCTCCTCCTAAAGGATAGAACGTTTTATCCTGTAAAACACGGAGCAATTTGGCTTGCATTGATTCCGGCATTTCAGCTATCTCGTCCAGGAAAAGGGTTCCACCATCGGCCTTGGCAAAATATCCCCTTTTAGAGCTGATTGCACCCGTAAATGCCCCCTTCTGATAACCAAAAAGTTCTGCCTCAAATAACCCTTCAGGAATAGCGGCGCTGTTTATCGCCACAAAAGGCTTTTCTTCCCTGTGACTTAAGATATGTAAAGATTTAGCTATAAGCTCCTTGCCTGTGCCACTTTCTCCAATAATACATACATTGGAGTCAACCTCGGCGGCTCTTAATACTTGCTCAAGAACATCCTGCATCTTTTTACTTTTACCAATAATATTTTTTAGGCCGTATTTTTCTCCAACCAGGTCTTTTAATCTCCTTACTTCACGGGAAAGCTTGTATTTTTCAAGACCATTTTTGATTTGCAATAATAATTCGCGACGATCAAATGGCTTGGTAAGGTAGCTATACGCTCCTTCTTTCATTGCCTCAACAGCTGTCTCAATGGTACCAAAAGCGGTCAGGATGATGATGGGCATGTCCATTGATGTCTGATGTATATCCTTCATTAATTGAATGCCGCTTTGCCCTCCAAGTTTGAGATCTAATAAGGCCAGATCAAATAAGGTGTCCCTAGATTGGGACAAGGCATCAGCAGTATTAGAAGTTGTTGAGACTTCATAGCCTTCAGCCTGCAGTCTGAGATTTAGAACTTCAAGCATATTCATATCATCATCTACTATTAGAATTTTTTCGCCAGCCATTTTATATCTGCTTACTCCTATAGGTTTTCAGAGAATTAATTTTACAAGGCCAGAGGAAGGGATCCGAGTAAGTCGTACAGAGATTAGTACGTTGTTGAGGATTCCGACCGATAAGGCAGTGAAATTATTTAGCTGAAGTTCTATCTATTGTTTCTTTAATCACATCAATTGTCTATAGAAACTGCCCTTTTTTTTGCCTCAATGCCGATGTCAATTTCCTTTAGCTTTTTGATCTGAGTCATTAAGGCCTTGATTTTTTGCTTATTATTCAGGTCACTGTTTTTTAAAAGATCAATGTTATGCGTGAGGACAAGATTTTTTTTGTCTCTTTGAATAATTGCGTTTATAGCGGAGATCCAAATAACCGATTGTTCTTGAAATCTGCTATTTGGATAAAATCGGATTATTTTTTTAAAATATTTAATTGCCTCTGCATAATTTTTTTCAGGATTGTCTGGATGGGTCCAGAAAAGCCCAAATCCATAGAGATCCCTATCCCTTAAATATTCTGGACATGAATCCAAGGTCATTTTATGTATTTCAAGGGAAGATTTAAAATTACCATTATAAATTTTTCCTTTTGATCTTACAGTATTAATACTCACAGGTACATGGTTTTTCCTTTGCCTGGTTATTGTGCATCCAAAACATAATAATATGATTAGAAAATAGGCAAGGTAAATGAAAAGGTACTTCCTTTTTGAAGATTGTTTGAGACCCATATTTTCCCTCCATGGGATTCAATAATTCGTTTTGCCAGATACAGCCCCAGTCCTGTCCCATTGTCATGAAGTGTAATAAATTTATCAAATATTTTTGTAATTTGATCTTCCGAGATACCGCACCCTGTATCAGAGATAGAGACCTCAATAAAATCATTCTCCCTTTCAGTTACCGTTACCGTTATACGCCCTCTGTCAGGTGTGAATTTTATGGCATTGCCAAAAATATTATCTAACAACTGCCCAAATTTACTGTCATCCACTTTCACAGGAGGGAGATTGTCATTCATATTTAATGTAAGGGTGATAGATTTCTTTTCCAAAATTGGACTAATATTAAAGATGGCTCTTTCAATGAGCTGTTTTAGACTATGTTTATCCAGATTATATTCCATCATTCCTGCATCTATCCGGGAGAGATACAGAATTTTATTTACGGATTGTATCAATCTTTCACATTCCTCACTGATAATTTCAAGTAGTTTATGGCCCTTATCATTGCTCTCTGAGAGGTTATTTTCAATATGGAGACTAACCGCTTCTCTGATAACCGCCAGAGGAGTACGTAAATCATGGGAAACATTGGAAATAAAATCCGATTTGAGATCATCAATTTGTTTAAGATGTACACTCATCAAATTAAAGGCCTCTGCCAGTTCCTTTATTTCAGGTGGTGAGGATATGTCTATCTGTTCTTCAAACCTTCCTTTGGCGATTATTCGAGTGCCCTGTATTAATGAAAGTAATGGCCTGTTGATAGTCCGGGAGTTATAAAATGCAAAAAAAATGGCAATAATAATGGCAGCAATAGTAATTAAGGCCGCTATATAAGATGCCAGAGAACTGATCTTCCCGGATAATTTCAGTTTTTTATCAATATCATTTTTAATTATGTTTGATATTTGCTCCAGCTTATTAATTATCTGCTTGACAAGCTTGTCCTGTTGCAATTGGTATTGTGTCAGAGAGGATTCTTTTTCTTGATGAATGTTTTTAACATTATCCTGAACTTGTTTAATATATCGCGAATATCCTGTAATGGAATCTTGCAGTAATTTATTTTCAACGACTTTATCTGCAAACAGCTTTATCTGTCCCAGGTCATTCTTAATGTAATTTATTGCCTTCTGAAATTGAAGGTAAAAGTCTTTATCCCTGGTTAGAATATATTTTTTCTCAAACCCTCTTTGAGTGATAATTGTTTGTTTTAACCTGTTAATGGTTGCAAAGCTTTTGTCTCCAATAAAGCTGATTGAATGAGTGATTTGATTTAATTGTCTTAATTTTAATGTGGTATAGATTCCTAGTGAAATTACAACTAAAAGAATCATAATATAGCTCAGGATAAGACGATTAAAGATGGTTAATTTAAAATTCATAGTACATTAGTATTAATTAAATGTCCTTTCTTTATATCTTGGCATTATTCTTTCTTCACTTAAGGGATTGAGGAAAGAAAATCAAGGTAAAAAAATGAATAGGGAAAGTAAAGATATCCATAAACGTCAAGTCATGTATAGTTGTATTGTATACCATATTGATAACCTTGATAAAAAGTTTCCCTGGATCCTTTTTACTCAGCGGATGAGGGCTGCTCGTTCTCCATCCTCGGCCTGTTGATAGACTTCTTACAAATTCGTCAATATTTAGGCGACAAAAAAATGACACAGAGTCTTCTCTGTTTAACAGGAAGTTCATTGCCAGTGCCTGAAAAAAAAGGGTACACTTTGATTATTAAAGAAGATCTTTTATTTTTGACAAACCCGAAGTGCTTTTTTGGGGCTGCCAAAATATTCAATTTTGCCTAATCTATGCGGCAAACACAAAATATCATACATAAAATATCCTATATATTCCTGTGATTAAAATTAGTAATTATTCAGCTATTTCAAAGATGCTGATTTCAGACACGCAACACTGATATGATTAAACTTTGAAACTGTTTGAACCTAAGAGGTCGTAAAGAAAGAACCCATCAGGGCTGAATCTATTTGTAGAATTTCCTAGTGTATTCTTATACATGTTTATATTTAACGG
>DAOWOF010000187.1 GCA_030642205.1 Desulfobacteraceae bacterium
AAATAAAAACAAAGATCTCGCCTTTGTTTTTGAGGTTGAACAAAAAGAGACTGAAGGCTGCTGGGATGTCACTGTTTCGGCCAATGACCGGCCGGGCCTGTTTTCCGATATTGCCGGTGTCCTGGCGTTGAACAATATTAACATCCTCTCCGCGCATATTTACACCTGGCGTAATAACATCGCTCTGGATATATTTAAGGTCACCAATCCCCTTGACCCCATTCATCCAAATAAGACCTGGAAAAAAGTAGAGGCGGATTTAAAGGCCGCATTCTCCGGAAAATTATCCCTCGATTACAGGCTTGGAAAAAAAACGGCAACTTCTATTATTTCAAGCGCAAAAAAACCTTCCCGCCCCCCAGAGGTAAGGATCAACAATGAATCTTCCGATTTTTTTACACTAATTGAGGTTATTGCTGATAATGATGCAGGCCTCTTGTTCCTGGTCACCCGCGCTCTTTTTGATCTCCGGCTTAATATACGGATCGCAAAGATCGCCACACAGGGGGATCAGGTAGCGGATGTGTTTTACGTCCGTGATACGGAAGGCCGAAAAGTGGAAGATAAAGAACAGATCCTGGAATTAAAAAGCGCCATGCTGCATAAATTGAAACAGGGGTTCTGATTAATATTCCAACTCCTCTTTCAACTCCCTTGCCATAAGTTCCTTTACGGCAGTTTTCGGGTCCTTGCTTTCATAGATAAGCTGATACACCTGCGTAGCTATCGGCATATCTACACCCATTTTCACCGCCAGTTCATATACAGACCGGGCGGTTTTTATTCCTTCGGCCACCATGTTCATTCCGGAAGTAATATCCATAACGCTCACTCCTTTTCCCATCTTGAGCCCTACCGTCCTGTTTCTGCTAAGATCACCTGTGCAGGTCAAGACAAGATCTCCTATCCCCGCCAGACCGGCAAAAGTAAGCGGATTGGCGCCCATGGCCACACCCAGCCTTGTAATCTCGGCAAGCCCTCTGGTTATGAGCGCCGCCCTTGCATTATGCCCAAAATTAAGACCATCCGATACTCCCGCTGCAATAGCAATAACATTTTTCAATGCTCCACCAAGCTGTACACCCATTAAATCCTGGGAAACATACACTCTGAAATATTCCGTATGAAAAACCTGCTGCAGCCTCCGGGCGCTTTCCATCCGGCTGCCGGCAATGGTAACGGCCGTGGGGAGTTTTTTACAGACCTCTTTGGCAAAGCTTGGCCCGGATAAACATAAAAATTTATCCAAATAATCTTTAGACAGCACATCTTCAACAATCTGGGACATGGTCATTAAGGTTTTATTTTCGATTCCCTTGGTTGCCGCCATAAACAACATTTCCCGATTTATGTACGGTTTCATATCAGTCAAAACAACCCTGAAAACATGCGAAGGAACCACCATCAGCAATAATTGTTTATTATAAAGCGCTTCCTCAAAGGATTCCACCGGTCTTAACCTGGAATCAAGCTTTACACCAGGAAGGAAAATCTTATTTTCCCTTTCATCTCTTATCTGGTTCAGCGCCTCTTTTTCCTTTACCCATAGATCAACTTCCAGACCCTTTACAGCCAGCATGTTTGCAAGTGTGGTTCCCCAACTTCCGGCGCCGATAACCCCTATTTTCGATATATTTTCTCTATTCACGCCTCACCCTTAATTACAAGTTTGATAATTTCGTAAGAATTTATTATGCAGCTTCTTCTTCCATAAACCCGGCTACCCCCACAACCTTTTCACCTTCTCCAAGATTAATTAACTTAACCCCCTGTGTATTTCTGCCTATCACAGAGATATCCGCCACCCTCAATCTTATAATCTTGCCATGTCCCGTTATAATCATCAGTTCATCCTTATCGGTAACCTGGCAGGAGTAAATTACAAGACCGTTTCTAATACTAGTTTTAATGGTTAATATACCTTTTCCGCCTCTCGCCTGCCGCCTGTACTCATCGGTGCGTGTCCTTTTACCATAACCATTTTCAGTGACAGTTAAGATAGTGGCTCCTGTTTGAAGGGTATCCATCCCAACCACCTCATCGTCTGAGGCCATCCTGACCCCAATATTGCCTGCGGCAACCCGTCCCATACATCTTAATTCCGATTCATGAAAACGAATAGATTTTCCATGGCGTGTTGTTAAAAAGATATCGTCATCTCCCCCTGTAACACGCACGGAAATCAGTTCATCTCCTTCCTTTATCTTTAATGCAACAATTCCTGCCGCTCTGGGATGGCTATATAATTCCAGCCTGGTTTTTTTAACAATTCCTTTTTTGGTTGCCATCACAATATTTTTACCTTCAATAAAATCCTTTAGCGATAAAGTGGTGGCCACCCGCTCGCCCCGCTGAAGGTCGAGCAAATTAACGATTGCCTTTCCGCGGGACATACGTCCAGCTTCCGTTATTTCATGCACTTTTTTCCAATAAACCCTGCCTTTATTTGTGAAAAACAGGAAATAATCATGAGAAGAAGCCACAAAAAGATTTTCCACAAAATCCTCTTCTTTGGGCTTGACTCCGGTAAGCCCTTTACCACCGCGCCGTTGGGCCCTGTAAAGGCTGATGGGACTTCTCTTGATATATCCCTGATGGCTCATGGTAACCACCATTTCTTCATCCGCTATTAAATCCTCCAAATCTATATCATCGGCAGATTCAAGGATCTCTGTCCTGCGCTCATCTCCATACTTTTCAATAAGCTGATTCATCTCCTCTGTTATAAGCTGAAGAACTATAGTTTTACTGGCTAAAATTGCCTTAAACCTTTCTATATTTATTATTAAATCCTGATATTCGGTAATGATCTTTTCCCTTTCCAGACCTGTAAGCCTTTGTAATCTCATGTCAAGAATAGCCTGTGCCTGTATCTCGGAAAAATCAAACTCAGACACAAGACGAGCTTTTGCCTCTTTTCCATCAGAAGAAGATCTGATTAACTCAATAACATCATCCAGAAAATCAAGGGCTTTTGTAAGTCCTTCCAGAATATGCGCTCGTTCTTCTGCTTTTTTTAAATCAAAAATTGTTCTGCGAATGATAATTTCACGACGATGGGCAATAAAATGTTCAAGAATCTCCTTTAACGTTAAAATCTTGGGGCGCCCTTTTACAATAGCGAGAAAAATTATCCCGAAAGAGGTCTCCATCTGAGTAAATTTATACAAACGGTTAAGAATGACCAGGGCATTTCCATCTCTTTTTACTTCAATTACAATCCTCATTCCGTCCCTGTCCGACTCATCTCTGATATCACTTATACCATCAATCTTTTTTTCTTTTACCAGCGCCGCGATTTTTTCTAAAAGTTTTGTTTTATTAACCTGATATGGTATCTCGGAGACTACTACTCTTTCACGTTTTTTCCCCACCATCTCCACAAAGGCCCTTGCCCTTATCTTAATAATTCCCCTGCCTGTCTTATAGGCCTCAAGAAAACCTTTTTTTCCGAGGATAAAGCCGGCCGTTGGAAAATCAGGGCCGGTAACAACCTCAATCAACTCTTCCAGGGTGATTTTAGGATTGTCTATTACTTTTATTATTGCTTTACATATCTCGGAAATATTATGAGGGGGTATATTTGTGGCCATTCCAACAGCAATACCTGAAGATCCGTTAATCAGCAGATTAGGTATTTTGGTAGGCAAAAGAACAGGTTCAAAAAGAGACTCATCATAATTCGGTACAAGATCTACGGTTTCCTTATCAATATCAGCAAGAAATTCCTGGGCCAGACGAGTCATCCTTACTTCGGTATATCGCATGGCGGCAGGCGGGTCACCATCTACGGATCCGAAATTTCCCTGGCCATCAACAAGAGGATACCTAAGGGAAAAATTCTGGGCCATCCTCACAATGGTGTCATAAACGGCTACATCTCCATGAGGGTGATATTTACCTATTACATCTCCTACTACTCTTGCAGATTTTTTATACGGTCTGTTATAATAATTATTAAGGTCATGCATTCCGTAAAGCACGCGTCTGTGTACAGGCTTAAGGCCATCTCTAATATCTGGCAGGGCCCTTCCGACAATAACACTCATGGAATATTCGAGATAAGATTTTTTCATCTCATCTTCTATGTTCACATCTCTTATATTTAGATCATAAATCATTTTTTGTTCCCGGTTACAGAGATAAAATTACACCAATTCACCATTATCTAAAATCAGGTTTTTCTTTTGACATCAGTTGAAGCCTGTAAACACATAAGCCCATTAGTAAAGCTGCAGCTGCCTGGGAGGCTGTCCGAGAATATCCTTTTTCTTTGCATTCGCTGCGCGGTACGCAGTCCCACCCCTGCGCGGCAGGTTCCCTATTTCCCCGACTCTGCGTTGTTTTGAAATTGGCTCAACTGTGCTTATTTTTTTAAAATACCTTAATTTGAGAAAAAAATTAAGTTTTCGTTGTAAGCTTTTAACACACATACAGGCGCAGATACTGGGCAGGTAAACGAGCCTGCGGACTCTAAAAGGCCCATTTTCTTATATAGTGTCTGAAGAAAAACCAGGATTTTTTGTCAAGGAAGATCTAAAATTCAACCGCAGAAATGCACTGGATATTGTGAGGTTTAAATTTTTACCTTAAATTAAGATGCAAAAATTGTGCCTGTAAGTGAGCCTGCGATACTCCTAAAAGACCGTTTTCGTTCGGGCGCTCTACAAACTAAGGGACTGGAAATAAATAAGGTCTCCTGAAATAATAAAATAGCTTGCAAAATTAATCAGTTAAGTGTATATTGG
>DAOWOF010000255.1 GCA_030642205.1 Desulfobacteraceae bacterium
AATACTCCAATAACAATGGCCAGGCCAACAGAAAAAGCCACAGTCAGCCGTAAGCCCATAGCATATATGTCCATAACTTTTTGATTATTTTCAATTAAGCCCGCGTCTGAAGATATTATCGAAGCCTCCTTTGCCACTGCAATTAAGGCCGGTTCGGCAATTGTAGTAGAAAAACCAAGCGCAAATGCAAAAATCATCAACCATAAAATGCTTCCCTTTTTTGCCAGTGCGTATGCCATCGTCTCTCCAATTGGAAATAATCCAATCTCTAAGCCTTCGACAAAAAGCATTAACCCCACTATTACAAACAAGATACCGAATATGACCTCTCCTATTTGGGGAAATGGTTGCTTAATGACAAAACTTTGAAAAAAAACAACTACCACTATTATCGGAATCAGATCCGTCAGTGCGGTCCATAATTTTTTCAGTATGGATAGAATATGATTCTTATACCTCACAAATTTTTGCTTTACATTAAGCAATGCAAATATACAAGACACACCAAGACTTTTGAATAAATTTTACCGGTTTTTATTAATATTCTATGAGATAAACGGAAAAAACAGAGTCAATGACACTATTCTCTTTGGAGATTTTCAGGGGTGTTTGTTAATCAAATATCTTGCAAATCTGACATCACAAACTACTTGCGTAGTGGTGGTATATCTGCACCGCAGAATTTACAACGCACATTTTCCAGTTTTTTTCCCGGGGGAACAACCTGGACTCTCTTACATTTAGGACAGGTCCGCTTAAGGCGAAAAATTATACTACTTACTGCCTGGAATATTGGAATCATTAATTATATCTTAATTAGTAACTATGTTATTTCAAAACAAGTGTCGAACTAAAACCACCTTTGGTGGGAATTAATTGACTGTTGCATGTTACAGGTTACAGGTTGCAGGTTACGGGTTGCAAGTCGAGAACCTGCAACCTGCAACTTGCAACCTGCATCAAAAAAAATAGACAACATGTTGGTAAAGGTTGCACCCTAAGTTCCTAATATTTTGATTGTCCAAAACTCTAATCCGGGGATTCTATTGTTTCACTAAGCATTTTAAGTTTATTAATCAACAGTTCTTCCAGTGTTTCAATATCATTATTTTCAGGAAGGATTGTCTTCGTAAGGCTGATATCTATTAATGCATTTTTAAGAGTATATAAAGTTAAACTTTTGTCATCAAAGATTGTCCGGACTTTCTCTTTAGCTTCTTTCAATTTATTTCTTAAGACAAGAATAATGGCATATATAAAATCAAATTGATGAGTGACATTATTATTTTCATCCAGTTTCAGGTAAGCCTTAAAGCACAAGTTAAAATGTTTATCAGCCTCATTGATATTGTTTTTATTCAGATAGATCATTGCTATTTCGAAATAAGGCATAAAATCTAAATAATCAGTGTGCCCCAGCGACATTTGTAAATATTCCAATGATTTCTCAAATTCAAGCAATTGAAGATATGCATCTCCTATATTATAATCGGCGGTGTACACATCCGTTAAAATATTCAGCTCAATTGCTCTTTTCTTATACTCCAAAAATGTGGAAATTGATTCCTTGAATTTTCCATTCAGAGATTGAGACAGCCCAATCTGGAACAAATGACTAAGTTCCTGTGAACTGTTTCCTACTTCCCTGCTAAATTCAAGTGTTTGCTGGTATTTCTCAATTGCCTTGTCCGCTAAACCATGAGATAAATAGAAATCTGCCAAATGTGACCCAAGTTCATAGGCTTCTTCCTGTCGCCCTATCCTGAGTTCAAGGTCAAATGCCATTTCGACTGAATCAACAGCTTGTAATGGAGGTGTAAATTTGCATTTTATATTGAATGATTCTATCAGATATTTTGCCTTAGATTTAAAATCCCCTATAGAATCCACTGCCTCAATGGCATCATCCAGGTAGTCAGAAGCAATATTTTCATTCCCTAATTGGTTATAATAATAATAAAGATCATGTAACCAATAGGATTCAAAACGTTTATCATGGACAACTTCAAGACGGGTTGTTCCAAGGGCATTTTCAAGTTCAAGAATGGTATCCTGGATGCTTAATTTCTTAGAACTGCGTTTCATGTTGGCCAGTTTACCCTGCCACCTTCCTATATGTAGGTTATCATTGATATTTTTTGCTAATTGATAAGCTTCCTCCATCATTTGTTCTGCCTTTCCAGCATTCTCGTCAGATACAGAGATAGCAAGATTGCCAAGCCACCTGCACTCATCTTCAGCATTTTTTATTTTCCTGCTGATTTCAAGTGCTTTGATCCAATACTCTTTTGCCTCTTCAGTATGGTTTGTTTCCAGATAGGCACATCCAAGATTTCCAATATTTAGTTCATTTAACCTTTCATTTGTTATTTTATCCATCATTTCATTCCTTAACCTGATAATCAGGTTATAATAATTCCAGACAGCAAGATGCTCCCTGTCAATAAGGTTTAAAACTTCACAGGCTCTGTTAAAATCACCTGCATGGATTCGATGCTGGATTTCACTGATATATGATTGTACATCATCAAAGCATAAACATTTAACTAGATCTAGATGCTGACTTGCATACCAATCAGCAGCTTTCTCATGCAATTTTATTACAGAATTCTCACCATCTGCACTGATTTGATCATATACAACTTCCTGTATAATAGAATGGAGAGAATAATGTTTATTTTTATTAACTTTAACAGCAAAACACTTTTTCAATGAAATTAACTGACTTTTTACATTTAAATCAGAAAAAAATGATTCAACGGCTTCAATTGTTACAGGCCTGTTAAATACGCTTAAAACCTCTATAATTTGTTTTTGGTGCCTTTTAAGACCCTTAATAAATTCTTTGGTTGGATGTGCAATTAAATCGTAAAATTCTTTATCATTAATAAATTCTTGAATATTATTTTCATCATTTTTTAATTTTCCAATGAGATATTCAAGCCTTCTTGGTTCACAGTCTAATTTCTTGACAACCTGTTCTAATATGTCCTTATTTGTTTCCTTAATATGACAAAGACTATCTGTATCCAGATTAATAATTAAATTAATTGCCTCATCTTCTGGCAACCCATAATCCATAATTATTTCCCTTTTTCTGAGTCCATGTTTCCCTTCAATTTCAGGACTTAATGTCAGGCTTCTTCGGCTGGTGGCAATGATAATTGAAGGATGGTCAATATTAAGGAAGGCATTGATAAACACTTCAAGGTCTTTATATTGCTCAGATATTCCAGTATTATCAAGTATTGATTCAAAGTTGTCAAGGACTATTAATCTTCTGTCACGTGAGAGAAGACGCCCGAAAAGGAAGTCTAGTTTATTAGATAAGTTGGATTCCCTATTCCATCCGCTACTAAAGTCGCTGGATTTTTCTTTAGGAA
>DAOWOF010000286.1 GCA_030642205.1 Desulfobacteraceae bacterium
ACTGAACCTGGACAAAAGCATCTGGATTCAAATACTGCCCATGTTTCATATTGCTCTTAAATTTATGATCATTGCCCTTTATGTAAAGGCCTGCGTTGTATTTATTGATAAATTTGATCTTAAACTTTTATGTGAAGCAATAGAACAGAAAAAAACAACTCATCTTATAATGGGACCTACAATGTGGCAGTTGCTTGCCGATTACCAGGATCTCTCAAATTATGACCTTGCCAGCTTGAAATATTGTGCATATTCAACGGCCCCCATGCCACCGAGTCTGATCAAAAGATTGATCCAGTTATTTCCTGACATGATTTTTTATTCGACCTATGGCCTTACAGAAGCAGGTTCGACACTAACTATTTTACCGGCTGATCAGCATATCCTGAATGGACCGGATCATTTAGTAAAACGCCTTAGTTCTCTAGGCAGACCCATTGATGGTATAGATATCAGGATCGTGGATGAAAAAAACGATGATTGCCCTCCCGGTAAAATTGGTGAAATTATTGGCCGAGGGGACAATATCATGAAAGGCTATTGGAAACTTCCTGAAGAAACTAAAGAGACTATCAGGGAAGGCTGGCTGTATACAGGTGATATGGGATACTGGGATGAATATGGTTATATTTATATCGCAGACCGAAAAAAGGATATGATAATAAGTGGAGGTGAAAATATCTATCCTAATGAGGTGGAAAATATAATACGCGAAATAGAAGGGGTCGCGGATGTAACTGTTATAGGCATCCCTGACGATAAGTGGGGTGAAGCGGTCAAGGCAATTATTGTTAAATCAAAAGTGTCACTATTGAATGAAAAGGATATAATAGATTATTGTGCCGGAAATATTGCAAGTTATAAAAAGCCCAAATCAGTGGACTTTGTAAAAGAGATTCCCAGAAGTCCGGTAGGGAAGGTTCTTAAAAGAGAACTTAAAGAAAAATATTGGCAAGGGTATAAAAGAAGGATCTGATGAACGTCCCCTATGTTTTCCTTTGTGAAAAAGATATTTACAGGGGAGGCGTGGGCAGGTTTACAGATTCTATTACTCAATCATATATTTCTGCTGACCTTCAATATACAGATCATTGCCAAGGGTATCATTTACCACTATGGCAGGAAGATTTTCTACCCTTAACTGCCGGATGGCTTCGGGCCCTAAATCTTCATATGCTACTATTCGGGCTTCTTTGATAGCTTGTGCCATCAAGGCGCCAGCCCCGCCAACGGCCGCCATATAAACGGCCTTGTATTTCACCATGGCCTCCTTGACCTCAGGCGCGCGTTTGCCTTTGCCGATCATGCCTTTTAGTCCTAGCTGCATTAACTTGATAGCATATGGATCCATTCGATAGCTGGTAGTTGGGCCGGCAGCTCCGATAACTCTACCTGGTGATGCAGGGGAAGGCCCCACATAATAGATTACCTGCCCCTGGACAGGAATTGGCAGATCCTTTCCTGCTTCCAATAATTCAATAAGCCTCTTGTGAGCTGCATCTCTGGCAGTATAGAGAATGCCGCTTATGGTCACACGGTCTCCTGCTTTCAGAATTTCTATATCCTGATCTGATAAGGGTGTTTCCAGATGAATGGGGTGGTTGCCCATGATTTTCTCCTCTTAATCGTGGTGGACTCGTATGTCTTATGGGTTTATCCCTTTTGTCCTTGTACAAAGGATCTTTTTAGGGCGCCTGGATTTTGAACAAAAATACTCATTAATAAACAGGCTCGCCTATAGGACAATTTTCACATGCCGGCTGGCATGACATTGGATATTAACAGCCAGGGGCAGACTTGCTATATGACATGGCATCATTAGTATATGAACCGCCAGGGATGTTATTCGGCCACCGAGCCCCTGAGGCCCGATGCCACTTTTATTGATTGCTTCCAAAAGCTCTTTTTCCATTTCTCTTAGTTCCGGATCCGGATTAGGAATATCCAGTGGCCGCAAGAGCGATTTTTTGGCCAATAGGGCTGAACGTTCAAAATTACCTCCTATTCCAACCCCGACTATGGTAGGTGGACAGGGGTTTGGACCTGCGCTTATGACTGTCTGGATGATATTTTCTTTTACGCCCACCCATCCTGCGGCAGGAGGGAGCATAAATAATTTGCTCATATTTTCGCTGCCTCCTCCTTTTGGAACAACCCAAATTGTCAATTTATCTCCGGGAACCACCTCAATATGAGTAATGACTGGGGTATTGTCCCCCGTATTTTTCCTGGTAAAGGGATGACAAACGGATTTACGCAAATACCCTTCCTTGTATCCTTGCCTTATGCCTTCTTCAATGGCAGTCTGGAGATCGCCCCCGATAATAGCAAGATCCTGGCCCAATTCAAGAAAAATTACAGCCAGTCCGGTATCCTGACACATAGGAACCCTTGTTTCCCGTGCCAGTATGGAATTTTCTATCAATTGATCCAGTATGTCTTTTGCAACAGGGGATTCCTCTTGCTTTTTAGCTGTGTGAAAGGCCTGGACAACGTCCTCTCCCAGCTCAAAATTGCCATTCATAGCCGCATGTTTTACAGCATCAATTATCCTTTCTGTAGAAATCTGGCGCATATAGTATCTCCGATAGCCCAATCTTCTCTTTTAAAAATTATGAGTAGAAATCTGGGATTGAATTTGACTTTTTTGGTATTATTCGGGAAAAATAAGGGGACATAATTAATATATTATATAAGAGATATAGTCCTAAGGCAATAAAAGAATTGTATTGCTCTTCCCTTTAATGATAACCGTATAAAAAAACCTTCCGCTTC
>DAOWOF010000210.1 GCA_030642205.1 Desulfobacteraceae bacterium
GTATTAGGGAAGAAATTTTGACTCTTCTGGAAAAAGAAATATTTAATTATATTCGTTTACGCTGGAACAGTAAGGGAGAGCTTGATAAGGCTGTTAGGCAGGTACTCAAAAGGGAAAAAAGTCCTTATTCGATTGTTCAGGAGAAAACAGCCTCTTTTTTTGAGTCTTGAGATGAGTGTGTTTTTCCGGGATCAGGCTCTTTATGAATTAGCAATTTTCGTTCAGATGCTATTTATTGTAAATACTTTTACAGGATTAGCCAAGCCTTTGATATCGCGCATTGATTCCTTGGTAATCTGAAATTGTGAGCCCATATGTCTTGTGACACTTTCACTGATTAGTATCTCATTTGAAGCTGCCTCAGATGCCAATCGTTGAGAAAGATTCACATCTGTCCCCAGGACAGTATAATCAAGTCTCTGCTTGGACCCCACATTTCCTAAAAAAACTTCTCCGGAACTGATTCCAATTCCCAGGCCAATATCTTCAAAATGGTCTGCCTTCGCCGACCAGAACTCTTTAAGTCCAGCAAAATTTTCTAACATTTTAGCGGCTGTGGAGATGGCCGCATTATGAGGTTCACTTAAAGGAACAGGGGAGCCAAAAATAGCAAGCACCGCATCACCCATGAATTTATCCAGAGTTCCTTTAAATCTAAAGATGACCTGCGTCACAAGGTCAAAAAAGTCATTTAGAAATGTTCTCAGAGTCTCCAGAGGCAATCGCTGAACCAGGGGTGTAAAATTTCGAATATCGGCAAACAGGATGGTAATATTCTTGATTTCACCTACATCTAAAGGATTCTGTCCATGTGAGATAAGAACTTCTGCTACTTCTGGGGCGACATATTGTTCAAAGAGAGTTCTCATCCTTATTTTTTCAGATCTTTCCTCCATGATTCGAAGATTTTCCAATGCCATAACAGCCTGACTGCAAATAATTGAAAGCATTTCAATATCGGAATGCGTAAAGTTTGATCCGCTTTTTATTCTGCTGATATTCAAGACTCCCAAAGTCCTGTCCCGAGCCTTCAAAGGGAATGAAATAGCAGCGGAAATATCTTTACATTTCAAGATATGGGTGAATTTGGGATTGTCATTTGGGCCGCCATTAAGGATTACAGGCTCACCATTTTGAAAGACCCACCCTGATATGTTTTCTCCTGGCGTTATGCGAACCTTATTAATCAGATCTTTATTAATGCCAATTGACGCTGCAATATGAAGCCTGTTTTCTTTCTTGATATAAATCATTACCGATATCTTCTGTGCACCGGTCTGAGTTTTTATAGCCTTTATCAGTTCATTGAGCACCTCTTCCCTGGTTTGGGAAAGAATAAATTTTTCTCCCAGCTTATACAGAGGAATGAGAGTCTGGAGACGGGTATTTTCTTTTAAAAGGGCTGCCTTATTGAAAGAATCCTTAACAACCTGCACCAATTTGGCTGGGGTAAATGGTTTATTAAGGAATCCTGAAATACCAATATCCATAGCTTGCAAAGCTGTTTCCATAGTACCGTGAGCAGTAGACAGAACTCCCAAAATATCACTATGCTTTTTTTTAAAAGCATCAAAAGTTTCCAGTCCATCCATTCCCGGCATTAACATATCAACGACAAGCAAGTGAAATTGTTCAGTATCAGCAAGTCTTAATGCAATCTCCCCTGAAGGCGCACTTTGTACTTGATAACCTTCTTTTCCAAGTATGTCTAAACATAGGTCCACAATTATTTGTTCATCATCTATGATTAAAATTTTTTCTGATGGCATGATTTTTCTCTGATGTGGGTATGGAGGGTAAAATGACCTCAAAGGTGGTTCCAGTCTCCTCAATGCTTTCTACTTGTATGTTTCCACCATGAGCCTTGACAATCCTATGACTTATCCAAAGTCCGAGGCCTACTTGACTCTTTTGGTTTTGAGTGGAGTAAAATGGTTCAAAAATTCTTGATATACTTTGAGGCGAAATTCCTGGACCTGTATCCTTAAATATTATTGATACCTGATCATCATTAACTTTACAGATTATACTCAGGATGCATGATTTATCTTCTTTAGAAGAAGAGAGGTCCTTCTCCTTTGATTGTTTAAATGCTCCTGTCATTGCATTAATGGCATTACTGATCAATGCTAAAAAGACCTGGGTAATTTGTGCAGGATCCGCCAATATTGAGACGGGTGTTTTTGAAAAATGCAAATCCACATCAATTTTTTCTTTAAGAAATCTTGGCTTGGATAAAAAAAGTGCTTTTTTTATTGTTTCATTTATCTCTATTATGCTTCTTTGTCCATCCCCTCTTTCCCCAAAATCAACAAAACTCTTGGTAATTTTAGATACCCTGCTTGCCTGATGTTGAATCTTTTTCAATATCTCCAACATCTTATCTTTTTCCATAGGGGTGTTGATAATAAAATCAGTATAACCTATGATTCCAGTTAAAGGATTATTAAGCTCATGGGCAATGTTAATTGAAAGTTCACCAAAAGCAGTAATCCTGGCAGAAGATAAAAGTTGTTCCTGAGCTTTTTTTTGAAACTCCAAAGATTTTTTCAACTTCATGTTAGATTGTTTCAGATTTTCATATAGTCGGGCATTTTCAATGCTTAAGGCTACTTGCTGAAGCAATGTATTAAGAAATTCAATATCATTATTATTAAAGGCTTCCTGGGTAATATCTTTTCCAAGGACAAGAACCCCGATAGGTGCTTCCCTGCCTATTATAGGCAAATGTATTAGGCATGGAAGACCAATATCAGGGTGGTTAAGTGGTTTTTTTTCGGGCTCTATCTCAATGTTTGGAATGGAAATGGGGCGATTTGTACTAATTGCACGGCTAATAAGGGTTTGCTTTTTGTTAAGATCAATTTCAGTCGGAATATTATGATTTATACCATAAGAGGATAGGATATGTAATATAGGCAATTCATTCCTTTTAATACCGAGATATCCTGCTTTAGAATAAGTTGTTTTAACTGTCTTGTCCAGGATGCTATTGGCAATTTCAGACAAATCAATGCTATTGGATACGATCTTTGTTATTTCATCCAGGGTAGAGGCCTGAGTAGACCTGACTTCCAGTGCATTGGCAGTGTTTTCCAGTTTAACAAGCGTCTTGTTAAAGGTATCTGCCATAATGGCTAATTCTTTTGTGTCTCCGCTAGCTTGAATTCGTTCTATTGTACCTTTCTCGGCATTGATCATGGTGGATGATAATTGCTCAATATTTTCAGTAGTTCTTCGAAAGATAATAAATCCTTCAAGCACAAGAACCAGGCATAGCGCCAGCAAAAAACCGGAAAGAGCCGTTGAAAAGGCTCCAATCTGAAAATATATAAAAGTGAACACCACAAATGGAATTGCGGTAAGGCATGAAAAAATTATTGTGAGCCTGGACCTTATAGACGTATAGGAGCTATATTTGTTGTTTGCAGATTGTGTCGATTTAGTTTTCATAGCAGACTTCCATGGTTAAAAGCTAAGACTTTAAAAAAGAGCCTGTAAAAAAACGGTATGTTCAACAATATATAATTGTATTGAAAAAATAATAAAAGGAAGTTAACAAATGGATGTGTTGTTTATTCATTTTAGATCCCTGCAAGTAGGGATAAAACAATTAATATACCTTAGAATATAAAGAATATGGATATTTGTGTCAAGAACTAGGTTAACTCAGGTAATATATTGGCAATAAAATATTTACCTTGATTCTTCTAAGGGACGAGGCCGAAATAACTTCCCCTTTTGCGCATCTCATCTTCAGGGTATTTTTGCCCGATCAGAACGAACAGATCAAACCTAAATCTGATCGCCAATTTGAGGAAGTTATTTTATCCTCATCTCTAAAACTTAAGTAAACATGTAGATGTAATCCGTCCATCGTATATATTTGATGTTTCATCTCAAGGCACAGTACCCCAACCCATACGAGCATTCATTGATTCTCTGGATTTCAAAGATGTCTTACGAACAGCGGTATCGTTAGGTGGCGATAAGGATACTTTGACTTGCATTACCGGAGGTATCGCTCAGGCCTTCTATATTCGTTATATTTTTACCTGTATGCTTCTCGCCGATGCCTTATTCTTAGAATAAGAGTTGTATCCTCCAGAATAGAATAAACTACACTATAATCCCCAACCCGAAATTTTCTCAAACCTGAGAATTTACCTGTTAACATAGGAA
>DAOWOF010000265.1 GCA_030642205.1 Desulfobacteraceae bacterium
ATACTGAAATGTGGGTTTTTTTATAAAGTCATCAACTGAAAGACCTGAGAACATTTTAGCACATTGACCTGTGGGAAGTACATGGTTGGTTCCCGAAGCATAATCTCCAACCGGAACAGGAGCGTATGGCCCCATAAATATGGAGCCGGCATGCTTAATACTATTGAGGGTAATAAATGGGTCATGAGTGATAAGCTGGAGATGCTCAGCAGCATATTCATTTGTAAAATCAATTGCTTGTTCCATATCTTTGGCAATCAGAATATAGGAATGTTTGTGTAAAGAGGACTCATATATATCTTTCCGGGGGAGATTATCATATTCCTCATCAATCATTTCTGCAACTTTATTGGCAAGTTCCGGGACTGTTGTCACAAGAACCGCGCCTGAATCAGGATCATGCTCCACCTGAGAAAGAAAATCAACAGTGATCAACTTCGGATCGCCCGTATGATCGGCCAGGATCAAGGCCTCGCTGGGCCCTGCAGGGGAATCAATATCCACCTGTCCGTAAACCAGCATCTTGGCGGCTGTAACATATTTGTTGCCTGGTCCTACTATCTTGTTGACTCTGGGCATGGTTTTAGTTCCATAGGCAAGTCCGGCTACCCCCCATGGCCCGCCAACCTTAAAGATTCTATCACAACCAGCAATATCAGCCGCTACAATGGTATAGGGGTTTGCCTTCATCCCCTTGCCAGGCGGAGTAATCGATATAGTCTTGCCAACCCCGGCAACCTTGGCTGGCAAGACTGTCATCAGCACCGAACTGGGATAGGCGGCAAGACCTCCAGGTATATAGCATCCCACTATGTCCATAGGCCTGATAATACGGCCTGCAAGAATGCCTTTTTCTACTTCAATGGACCACATATCACGTTCCAGTTGAGCTTTATGGAATTTGATGATATTCCGCGCGGCTATTTTCAGACAGTCAACAACCGTATCCTCTACGAGTTCATAGGCTTCCTTTATTTCCTCTCTTGTAACTTCAAGATCAGACGAAGTGATATCCTCTTTATGTTTCCGGTAATGCCGCAATGTTACAGCATCGCCATTGATTTTAACATCTTCCACTATTTGCCGGATGTCTTCATAAATGGAGGAGATATCTTCCATTGACCGTTTCATTATGGCATCGTATTTCTGGGGACTTAGTCCGTCAATAGTTTGTGGTTTTATTATCATTCTCGCTAATTACTCCTTGATATTAAAAAAGATCTATGTCAGTCAGAAGGGCTTGGCCGCATGCCTGTGAGTGCCCGCACGCAGACAGACCTCTGCCAGATGATAGTCATTTTTTCGAGACCATCAATCTCAACCTTTCTTTAATACAAATTTTAATCAACTTTTTCCAGTAGTTTTTTGTAAAAAGATTGTGGTAATAATATATTATCTGAACGAAAATCAGACTTTCTTTGTCAATATCAAGAAAGATCAAAATTTTAACCTCAGGAATACATTGGATATTTTGAGCAAAGGGGCAGATCAACAGAAACCTGGAGGCTCAAAAATAACTCAATAATTTAAAGGGACAGCACCCTGCTTTATCCAGATTAAGCTCAGGATGCAGTAATTATGATGCCCTCGTAAAAAATCCATCAGGTTTTTCAATTATTTTAAAAAATCTATTATCTATGGGAGGTCTTTATTGCAACTTAAAGAAAAGGTAATCATACCTAATGATGAACTAATGAGTGGAGGAGTAAAGCAATATACTCTTTCCAGGGGACGAAAAATAACTCAAATAACCACATTTTGTCCTGATATTATTGGCCCTGGCCCTACCCATCTTTATCTTATTGATGATGGGTTTCTGACACTGGTGGATACTGGAATCCCAACACATCTTGCCAAAAAGCTATTTATATCCTGGCGGGATCTTAAAATGGCGGCTAAGGTTGATCAATTACCTCATAATCATAGTCAGCTTGAACTTGAAAGAGGTTTGGCTGCAGTCGGATATTCCATTAAGGATATAGAATTAATAATTGTGACACATGGGCATCTCGATCATTTTCTGATGGGCAGTACCATTGTTGAAAAAAGTGGAGCCAAGGTAGCAGCCCACGTTAGAGATACAGAGCGAATTTGTAATCCATGGGCTGTCTCCAGGAGTGTTTTTGAAGGCCGGCCCAGATATAAGGCTATGGGCATGCGCCTTCCCATTGGTACAGCAGAAGAGTATCATCAGGAAATTCTACATGAGACGTCTAACCTGTCTTTAAAGGTTGACCTTCCCATATCAAGGGATGGTGAGCTCTCAATTAATGGATATCAAAGCAGTTTTATTACTGTCAAACATTCTCCCGGGCATTCCCCTGGTTCGATTTCCCTGATAATCGGAGATAAAGAGGATCAGGAAAAAATCATGCTTTGTGGTGATGTTATGCTATACCCCATTACACCACACCCGGATGATTTACTTACCTATCTTAGAACAATTGATGATTTAGGGCAGTTAAAGGATATTGCCATCTGTCTTCCTGGCCATGGAGAACCTTTCTATGACCTTTTGGGACGCACGGAGTTTTTAAAAAAACATCATCGCGACAGGTTGGACCATACCTACCGTCTTTCCAGGGAGCCAAAGACTGTCTGGGAGATCGCGTCTGAACCAGGGTATTTTGATGTTGCCATTGATCCGGAAAATTATAATCCAATGGCCGGTCATGAAGCCTATATTCATATAAAGCTATTAGAGATAGTGAGGGGGGTCTCTCAGGTCAAGATTGATAAAGGAGTATACTTTTACCAAAATTCAGGGGAACCATTTGATCAGGTATACAGCAGAATCTGCCAACTGATAGATGATCGCAGGATCACTATTATATAACAGGGTATGTGGAGACTGAACAAAAACTGCTAATTTCCCCAATTTCTGTGTTTAAAATTTTTTCAGTTTTTGTTCGAGTACTATGCAGGAGCATCTTTTGTAGCCCTAAAAACCTGATCAATTACATATAATGCCAGCTGGATCCCCGTGAAAGCTGAAATCCAGCTGGCATATATAAAAGGTTATTATTACTTTTACGAATCGGCAGGTTCCTAATATCAACAGTGGTTAAAAAATTGCAAAAAAACAGTTTAACTATTGAAAATAAGTAATCAGCATATCAATGAACGTCCCTTAACGGGCCGCGAAATTTTATAAACCATCCAAAGGACTTTGCACCCCCTTGCCTCCACGATTAAGCACGTGGGTGTA
>DAOWOF010000073.1 GCA_030642205.1 Desulfobacteraceae bacterium
ACTAAAACAATAAAGCAGCCAAAGACAGCATGATTCATGAATTGTATTTTATCTTTTTTTTCTTTTTCTTTATGGGAAAAAATAAAATTGGGGGCATTCATATTAATGGAAAGGGCCATTCCGGTTGCTACTGAAAAGTCTGCCCTTCTGGCTGACTCGGAAACCAAAAAAGTGGCATCAAACGGGGCCAGGGGATCCATTGCTTCAGCCAGCAGATCTAATTGCTCTCCAATATAGTCAATTAGATATTGATAAACACTTATTTCACCGGAGATATAGATTTTTGAGATCTTTTCCTGGCTATTATGCATTAGAAAATGCTTCTGGGTCATAACCACCTGCCTGATCAAGCGATCAAGAGCCGGCTTGAGCATCATAAATATTTCTTTTTTGGACATCTTCGAGTGGAGATCTGTTTCAGTTGATGATTCGGACTTACTCATAAGAAAATTTAATATTTGCCAGGCTTGATCCAGGTCAGTATCATCCTTCTTTATAAAGTCATCTTTGGCTCCATGGGCTTCCATTAATAATGGCTTATTATTATCAATATCAGGTGAACTTAGACTCTCCTTTATTGATCTTGCCATGCTGTTTAGACCGGCCTTAACCCCCCTGGAAAGAGACAGATTGCCATCCTTCTGGAATATATCAATATAAGACCAATCCATGTCGATATGGAGATTTATAACGTTATTTCCATTAGTTTTTACTTTATCGGAACGAAAGAGGGACTGAAAGGCAAAGGGTACGGTAGAAATACCAGTCAAAGGAAACGAACTGTTGGCAAATATTTTTTTTAATTCATTAATTTTGGCCCTGGGGGCAATATAGCCTATTACCTTAATCTTTTGGGCCTCGCCAATATTCATATTACCCAGGATCTCGAAGTCGAACAGAAATTCGTTTTCATCAAAACCTATTTCTTTTTTAAATGTCCAATATACTGTTTTGGCAATCTCTTTTCTGGGTACTTTTGGGATTAGTAAACAGCGTATCTCCACCTTATCAGGAGAGAGAACACTCCAGACATTTACATTTTTGACATTGCCGCAGAAGTCATCTAGCGTTTCTTTGAGGAATGATGAGAATTTATCCGGATTTTTCATAAGTGATGGGTCGAAAGGGACATTGCTGCAAACAATCTTTGGCCTGTTCTTTTCCTCTTTCTGCTCACACTTAACAAGATTCAAAGAGTCAACGTTGATCTCAATACCAATATTAAGACCCTTTTTTTTGCTCCCAAAATCAAAAACCCGCTTTATACCATTACCCTCTTGATGAGAAGTATTGGCAGAAGATTCAGCAGGTTCAATGTCATTACGAATTATATCAAGAAGTTTTTCAGTGGAAGAAATCTCATCATCTTTTTTCAAGGGAAATCCTCTTTAGATCTGTTTTGATCGCTTAGAGACGAAACCAAAATAACTTCCCCATTTGTGCATTTCATCTTCAGGGCATTTTTGCCCGATCTAACCTGGACCTAAACGCCAACTTAAGAGAATTATTTTGTCCCCGTCCCTGATGTATAAATTTTTATTATTTGTAGATTTAAGGATTTACTGGAGCAACAAATATGCCAGCTATTGTTTTTCCCCTATCCCAAGACGATCAGATCTCAAATGCATTGCTTATTTTTGGATCAGGAATATAACAAATATGTATTTTATTAAGGATCTCCTACGATAACGTAGAGGATAGAGAATATATTAGCCCATTCAAAGGTAACTGAGGTCATTAAATCAGATGTAAAAACAATTGGATATAAAAAAATAAGGATTACAACGAATATTGGCATGAAATATGTATTAATACATTTCATCTCGTATTAATTGTTATTGTATTAAACACCCTTGAGGAGGAAAAAATGAGAAAGATCGCCATTTATGGAAAAGGCGGAATAGGAAAATCAACCACCACTCAGAACATAGTTGCCGGTTTGGCAGAGATGGGGCAAAAAGTGATGGTAGTAGGATGTGATCCAAAGGCTGATTCTACCCGTTTATTGCTGGGTGGTTTGAATCAACATACAGTCCTTGATACCTTGCGCGAAGAAGGAGAAGATATTGAGCTGGATGATCTGCGAAAAATAGGCTTTAGAGGAATTCTTTGCGTGGAATCAGGTGGGCCGGAGCCAGGTGTAGGATGTGCCGGACGGGGCATCATTACTTCCATTAATATGCTGGAGCAATTGGGAGCCTACACAGAAAGTGAGGATCTTGATTATGTGTTTTATGATGTCCTTGGAGATGTGGTCTGCGGAGGATTTGCCATGCCAATGCGTGAAGGCAAGGCCCAGGAGATATACATTGTTCTATCAGGAGAGATGATGGCTATGTATGCGGCAAATAATATATGCAAGGGAATTGTCAGATTCGCTGAGTCCGGGGGTGTCCGGCTTGCGGGGATGATATGCAACAGCCGGATGGTAGATAATGAAGTGGAGATGACTGAAGCCTTTGCCAAAAAGCTTGGAACCACAATGATTCATTTCGTGCCACGGGATAAGATGGTTCAAAGAGCTGAAATCAATAAAAAGACAGTGATTGAATTTGATCCGGATCATAATCAGGCCAATGAGTATAGGACTCTTGCAGAGAAGATGCAGGAGAATAAATCAAGGGTGATACCTACACCAATAGAAATCGAAGAGTTGGAAAGTCTTCTTGTTGAGTATGGGATAGTTTAATCTTGATAAGGTGATATCTTCGCTAAGTCTAAAAAGATATACAAGGGAGTACAGGATGATATTGATAAGATCAATTGTAAGACCTGAAATGGTGGACAATGTGCTGGCAGCTTTGATGGATGCCGGTTTTCCGGCTGTTACCAAAATATCGGTAGTGGGCCGGGGCAAGCAGCGCGGTATAAAGATCGGTGAAGTAACATATGATGAGATTCCGAAAGAGCTTCTAATGACAGTAGTAAAGAATGGAGACAAGGAATTTGTAATCAAAACAGTTATCAAAGCTGCCAGGACTGGTGATAAAGGAGCCTTTGGCGATGGCAAAATCTTTGTCTCTCCTGTTGAGGAAGTCTACACAATTAGTTCTGGTATCAGGGAAACACCTGACGCGGAGCCTGAAGAGGTGAAGATATGAAGGAGATATTGACAATAATCCGGATGAATATGATTACGCCTACTAAAAGAGCTCTTAGCGATGCCGGCATAATGTCGATGACCGCCAAAGAAGCCTTGGGCAGAGGAAAGGGCATGGTTGATTTATCCCTGCTCAAGGGGGCGGAAAAAGGATATGAAGAAGCTATCTCCCAGCTGGGTCAAACACAGAGATTAATCCCAAAAAGAATCCTGTTCTGTATTGTTCCTGATAAATTGATCAAAAAAACGATTAAAACAATTATCAAGGTTAATCAGACGGGTAAATCAGGTGACGGCAAGATCTTTGTAATGCCGGTTAGTGATTCCATTAATGTCAGGATGGGTACCAGAGGTGATATAGTACTGGATGAGGCCTAGGGAGAAAAAGTAATGGTAATTCAAAATGAAAAACAATGCAGCGCTGATTTGGAGGGTTTAGACCCTCAGGAAGTCAAAAATGATCTTATTAACAAATATCCTCCCAAAGTAGCTCGGAAGCGTTCAAAACAGATCGTAATCAATAAAATAGAAAAAGATCAGCCAGTTCCAAAAATTCAGGCCAATGTCAGGACAATACCCGGGATAATTACGCAGCGGGGTTGTACTTATGCTGGCTGCAAGGGTGTTGTCTTAGGGCCTACCCGGGATATTCTTAATCTGACCCATGGCCCGATAGGATGCGGCTTTTATAGTTGGTTGACCAGAAGAAACCAGACCCGGCCTGTTGGCCCTGATGCCCATAATTTTATGCCCTACTGTTTTTCTACTGATATGCAGGACAGGGAGATCGTCTTTGGCGGCGAAAAGAAACTTAAACAGGCTATTGAGGAAGCCTATAATATATTCAAACCAAAGGCCATCGGCATATTTTCTACCTGCCCTGTAGGGCTCATCGGAGATGATGTCCATGCTGTGGCGCGTGAGATGGGAAAAAAGCTGGGTATTAATATCTTTGGTTTCAGTTGTGAAGGCTATAAGGGAGTCAGTCAATCAGCCGGCCACCATATCGCCAATAATGGTATTTTTGCAAATGTTGTAGGTCTTGATGATAATGTAAAGGAGGGCAAATTCAAGATCAATCTTCTGGGCGAATATAATATTGGCGGAGATGCCTTTGCGATAGAAGATCTATTGGAAGAATGCGGCTTTACCCTGATTTCTACCTTTAGCGGAAATTCCAGTTATGATTATTTTGCGAATTCCCATACTGCTGATCTAAATCTTATAATGTGCCATAGATCCATAAATTATGTAGCAGAGATGATGGAGAAAAAATTTGGGATTCCATGGATGAAAATCAATTTTTTAGGAGCTGATTCTACGGCTAAATCTTTAAGAAAAATAGCTGCGTATTATGATGACCAGGAGCTTATTGACAAGGTCGAGGAAGTAATTGCCAGGGAAATGCCGGCGGTGCTTAAGGCACAGGAGGATGTCAGATCCCGCTGTGAGGGAAAACTGGCCATGATTTTTGTAGGTGGCTCACGTGCACATCATTACCAGGATATTTTTAAGGAAATTGGAATGCGGGTAATATCTGCCGGTTATGAGTTTGCCCATAGAGATGATTATGAAGGGCGCGAGGTTCTGCCAACCATCAAGATAGATGCTGACAGCCGAAATATTGAAGAACTGGAAATCCATGCGGATTCCAAACGTTTCAATCCCAGAAATAGTGAAGAAGATTTGAAACGCCTGGCTGAAAAAGGGATCGAAATGGAAACTTATAACGGGATGATGTCTGACATGAGTGATGGAAGCATGGTGATTGATGATATAAGCCAATTTGAGACGGAAAAAATGATCGAATTATATAAACCTGATATCTTCTGTGCTGGTATCAAAGAAAAATATAGTGTTCAAAAGAACGGTGTTCCTATGAAACAGCTGCACAGTTATGATAATGGGGGGCCTTATGCTGTGTTTAAAGGCGCTATCAATTTTTATTATGAAGTGGACCGCATGGTAAATAGCAAGGTTTGGGGTTATATCAAGGCGCCGTGGCAAAAAAACCCTGAACTTTCGGCAAGATATGCATGTGAATAAGATCAAAAAGGAAGGAAAAAATCATGTTACTTAGACATACACCCCTTAAAATTCAGGATCGTAAGGCTTTATCTGTTAACCCTGCAAAAACCTGCCAGCCAATTGGCGCTATGTATGCCGCTTTGGGAATTCATGGCTGTCTGCCTCATAGCCATGGTTCACAGGGATGTTGCGCCTACCATCGAAGCACCCTGACCCGTCATTATAAAGAGCCAATTATGAGCGGCACCAGTTCCTTTACCGAAGGGGCCTCAGTCTTTGGAGGCCAGGCAAATCTCCTGCAGGCCATTAATAATATCTTTACCATATATGAACCGGACCTGATCGCTGTTCATACAACCTGTCTAAGCGAGACCATTGGCGACGATGTTCTGCAGATTACAAGAAAGGCCAGAGATGACGGAAAGATTCCTGAAGGAAAACACGTTATTCATGCCAGCACTCCCAGTTATGTGGGTTCTCATGTAACCGGTTTTGCCAATATGACCAAGGCTATGGTTAATTATTTCGCTGAGTCTACCGGTAAAAAAAAGAACCAGATCAATTTGATTCCGGGATATGTAGAGCCCCCTGATATGGAGGAGATCAGACGTTTGGCAGAATTGATGAATTTATCAACAGTGATGTTTCCGGATACATCAGGAGTTCTAAACGGCCCTCAAACCGGAAGATACAGAATGTTTCCTCCTGGCGGGGTTACCATCCCTGAATTGATTAGTACTGGTGATAGTATGGGAACAATTGCCATGGGAGAATATGCCTCAGGAGATGCAGCAAGGGTACTTGATACCAAGTGCAAGGTTCCATGTAAAATTCTTGACCTGCCGATTGGTCTTCAGGCTACGGATCGTTATATAGATGCCTTGAGGAAACAGGCAGGAACAGAGGTGCCGGCTCAGATTAATTTTGAAAGGGGGCAGCTTCTTGATATCATAACTGATATGCAGGCATGGTTTTATGGGAAAAAAGTTGCCCTGGCAGGTGACCCTGATCAAATGATTGCCCTTTCCGAGTTTCTGGTGGCAATTGATATGTGGCCTGTTTATGTAGTAACAGGAACACCCGGAAAAATATTTGAAAAAAGGATCAATGAGATTACAAAGAATTCCCCATATCCCGTAAAGGTCAAGGCTGGTGGGGACCTGTTTCTCCTGCATCAGTGGATAAAAAATGAATCAGTGGATCTCCTGATTGCCAATACTTACGGAAAATATATGGCAAGAGACAGTGATATTCCATTTATCAGGTATGGTTTCCCTATCCTTGATCGAATTGGGCACAGTTATTTTCCTAGTGTTGGTTATCGGGGAGGCATGCGTCTTCTGGAGAAAATTCTGGATGCTATTTTAGATCGCAAGGACAGGGACTCTCCGGAAGAGAGCTTTGAATTGGTAATGTAAGGGATCAGGTCTAAGGAAAGAATAAATAATGGAAAACCTTAAAATACTCAAGGAGAGAAAGGATCAGATATACCAAAAGGGTTCAGAATCCTTTGAGATGTCGTGTGAAAAAAACAGTCTGGCTGGTTCTATCAGCCAAAGGGCTTGTGTCTTTTGCGGCTCAAGGGTGGTACTTTATCCCATCGCGGATGCCCTGCATCTGATCCATGGGCCTATTGGCTGTGCTGCTTATACATGGGATATCAGGGGGGCATTGTCATCAGGCCCTCAGCTGCACCGGTTTAGTTTTTCAACAGATCTGTCTGAGTCAGATATTATTTTTGGCGGTGAAAAAAAGTTATATGCGGCACTTGACGAGCTGATCGATATTCACAAACCCAAGGCTGCTTTTGTTTATGCAACCTGTATTATCGGGATTATCGGCGACGATATTGATGCTGTTTGCCGAAAGGTATCACAGGAAAAGGGGATTCCGGTTATAGCTGTTCATTCAGAGGGTTTTAAAGGTACCAAAAAAGATGGTTATGCGGCTGCCTGTAATGCTTTAGCCCTGCTTGTAGGACAGGGAGAAATCAGCAAAATCGGTCCCTTGAGCCTTAATATAATGGGAGAATTCAATATCGCAGGCGAGGCCTGGAGCATAAAAGAATATTATCAGAAAATGGGTCTGGAGGTCGTCTCCATTTTTACAGGAGATGGCCGGATTCATGATATAAAAAAGTCTCATGGAGCCTCTCTTAATGTAGTCCAATGTTCAGGCTCAATGTTGACCCTCGCTAATCATATGGAGGAGAAGTATGGCATTCCCTATATCAGGGTGTCATATTTCGGCATAGAAGATATGTCAAAGGCGCTCTATGATGTGGCCGATTTTTTTAATGAAGATCCATCTGTTATGAATCGCGCGAAAGAAATTGTGAAGCAGGAGATCAATGCCATTTACCCTCAGCTAAAAAAATATAAAAAGGCGCTTGAGGGACGACGGGCTGCCATTTATGTAGGCGGTGCCTTTAAGGCTTTTTCAATGATCAAGGCCTTGAGATCCATAGGCATGAGTGTGGTTCTGGCTGGTTCCCAGACTGGCAAGCAGGAGGATTATGAATGTTTAAGAGATATGTGTGATGATGGCACAATCATTGTGGATGATGCCAATCCCCTTGAACTTTCAAAATATTGTCTGGAAAAAAAGGTGGATCTTTTTGTAGGCGGTGTCAAGGAACGGCCGATGGCCTATAAACTGGGGATTGGTTTTTGTGACCATAACCATGAAAGGAAGATCTCTCTGGCAGGCTATGACGGGATGCTCAATTTTGCCAGGGAAGTCTATTCTTCGGTTAAAAGCCCTGTATGGGACTTGATGCCTTGAAATCTGTCCTGAAAGCATAAAAGGTTTATGATAATGAAAGCACAGAAAAAGGAAAATTATACTGCTACAACAAATGCCTGCAAGCTTTGTTCTCCGCTGGGTGCTTCTTTGGTATTTCGTGGTCTGAAACGATCTATTCCTTTGCTACATGGATCCCAGGGCTGCTCTACTTATATCAGACGATATCTAATCAGCCATTTTAATGAACCTGTTGATATTGCCTGTTCCAATTTTACTGAAGAGACAGCTGTTTTTGGCGGGGGGGCTAATCTCAAGTTGGCCCTTGATAATATAATTACTCAGTATAAGCCGGATATTATCGGAATTGCGACAACCTGTCTTAGTGAAACTATTGGTGATGATGTACCTCTTATCCTTGCTAATTATAATAATGAAAAATGGGCACATGAGGCTCCTGCTATTATTCCTGTAAGCACTCCAAGTTATTCCGGCTCTCATATGGATGGTTTTCATTTGTCGGTTATGGCAACGGTGGAAACTCTGGTTAAGAAAAAAGAGCCCCTGGGGGATCAGATCAATCTTTTTCCCGGGATGTTATCACCCGCAGATTACAGGCATCTGAGAGAAATTATATCCGATTTCGGTCTGGATTTAATAATGCTGCCTGATTATTCTCAGACATTGGACGGGCCTTTATGGTCTGAGTATCAGAAAATACCTGAAGGAGGAACAACCATTAAAGACATAAAATCCATGGGGACAGCCCGCGGCAGCATTGAATTTGGCAGGGTTCTGGCCTGGCAGGACAGCGCCGGGAAATTATTACAGGATAGATTTGATGTTACCTGCCACAGCCCTGGATTACCAATTGGCATCAAGGAGACAGATCGATTTTTCAAGGTATTGGAACGCTTGTCAGGAAGATCAATGCCGGAAAAATACAAAGAAGAAAGAGGCCGCCTGCTGGACTCTTATGCCGATGGTCATAAATATGTCTTTGAGGCACGCGCTGTTGTTTATGGAGAAGAAGATCTGGTGATCGGGATGGCCTCTTTTCTTCATGAGATTGGTATAATTCCTGTTATTTGCGCTTCCGGTGGAAAAAGCGGATATATGCAAAGGGAAATCTCCAGGATAATTCCCGAGGCTGCTTCTCTGGGGATAAAGGTCTTGAGCGGTGTTGATTTTGAGCTTATAGCCAAAGAGGCAAGGAAGGCCGATCCTGATTTTCTGATTGGCAATAGTAAAGGCTATAAGTTGGCATGCGAAATCAAAAGGCCCCTGATTCGAATCGGCTTTCCTGTCCATGACAGACTTGGCGGGGCAAGGATAGTTCATGTGGGCTATCGTGGAGCTCAACAACTATTTGATATTATCTCTAATCTTATTATTGAAAAAAAACAGGATTCTTCTCCTGTTGGATATACGTATATGTAAAAATCGAGTAACTATTCAGCGAATATCCACCGCAACACTAATCTGATTAAACCATGAAAAACTCACGGATAAGAGGTCGTAAAGAAAGAACCCGTTAAATATAAACATGTATAATGATACACTAGGAAATTCTACAAATAGATTCAGCCCTGATGGGTTCTTTCTTAACGATCTCTA
>DAOWOF010000227.1 GCA_030642205.1 Desulfobacteraceae bacterium
AAGTAAGAAGCTGCTTTTCTTCAAAGACTGTCGTGACTATGGTATTTAAACTTTGTCAATCTGCTCAAAAAAGATGGCAACGCCTACATCATTCAGAAAGGTTGGCAGAGGTAATTGAAGGAGTTAAATTTGTCAATGAAATAGAAAAAATTCAGGATGCCGCCTAAACTCTCATACACAACATTTGACAATATCTCTGCGGCGATCCTGCTCATGTACTCATGCCTGGCGTACATAGAATTGCATCATTGCTTAAACGGTGGTTACTCATAACTCATCAGGGATCTGTGAGCGGTAATCATTTGGATTATTACTTGGATGAGTACACTTTTCGCTTTAACCGCAGGATTTCAAAGGCTCGCGGCCTACTTTTCTATCGTCTCTTACAGCAAGTAGTAGTAGCCTCCCGTTATCATAATAAGTAATTGGTTCACAGTCCTTAACCGGCCCAGAAGTTCGCCATTTGGGCCAGTAAAGTGCATAGCTCCTAAATATTAGTTATAATTTTATTTCTCGGACAGCCTCCTAATTGAATATAGTCATAAAATGATCAGGGACATTTGAAAGATTAAACTCATGTTCAACCTTTTTTCTCCCCTGATACCCCATTAACTTTCTCTTATCTTCGTTATTTAAGAGATATTCCAATGCGTTCGCAAGATCAACCTGATTTTTCTCCTCAACTAACAAACCTTCTTTTCCATTTTCAATTAACTCAGGGATACCTACTGTTTTAGTTGACACAACCGGTAGCTTCATCGCCATAGCTTCCATTAAAACGACCGGTATCCCTTCTCTCATTCCTGAATCAGTGATAATTGAAGGTAGTGTAAAAATTGAAGCATCTTGAAGGTAATCCTTGATCTTTTCCTGAGGTTGACGGCCTAAAAAAGAAACAACTTCACTAAGTTCAAGAGATTTCATTTTTTGCTCAAGTACCTGCTGTTCTCCGTCGCTGATAATAACATCGCCAACAATACAACAGCGAAAATTGACTCCTTTATTTTTCAATATAGCACATGCTTCCAATAGATAGCGAAAGCCTTTTCTTTCAGTAATCTGCCCAATTGAAAGTATAATTGGGGGGTGGTATTTTCCTTTCTGTTGAAGCCGGAAGCTTTGTAAATCAATGGCACAATGGATAACTATGATCTTTTCCTCAAGAGCATGTCCATATTTTACCAGCAAGTAATGTTTATTATATCTTGAGATAGTAACAGCCTTTTTGCAATTAATGAGTTTTGTTCTAAGCATAATGGGATCAATAAAAATGAGAGAAGCATGCATTGTAAAACTGAAAGGCACATCTAGATATTTGGATAGGAAGAATGCAATAGTCGTTGGGCCTGTAAGGAAATGGGAATGAATATGATCAATTGAATCGTCCTTCAATAAGGTAAATAGATATCCTGCTTCAAGAAAATGATATATCACGCGTAGAATATCTCTCAAGGACTTGATTTCTTTTTCGCTAATGGCGACCCATAAAAGACGAATCATAGTAAACGGCTTTAATAGTAATATTTTAACCTGAGATAAAATTTTTTTTAAAAGGCTAACTTGATCAAGATAAAAAGTATCCTGATAAATCGGAATTGCTTCTGCAGATATTTGAGCAATATTAGGCCGATTCATTGACACTGTTATAATATCATACCCGGCGTCTCTGAGGACCTGAACTTCACGATAAACAAATGTAAGTGTTATTGATGGCAGTGATGTTGTAATATATAAAATTTTTTTAATCATACTTTATCCAAATCTCCCTTTCAGTACTTTGGCTCTTCCCTGTTTGAGTGGCTTCGAAGATATCAATTACTTACACTTTTAAAATGGTAAACATGGGCTTTAAGCTAATGATATTGAACTTCAACAGTAAAGAAACTGCAATGAGGTAAAAGATGGAGAGTTGATAACTGGCATTTCAAATAGGTTTTTTATGAATGCTTACACAATGTGATAATAGGCTAATGTCTTTTCAATCGCTTCAGTTATAGTGTAATTACATTTCCATCCAAGACTAGACAGTTTACTATTATCGCTTAAAAGAAATGGCCTATCCCCACTCCTTTGCCTTTCTGGAACGGATATGATATTGTACTTCTTATTTGTTACCTTGCCAATTATGTCTATAATTTCTTTAGGAGAATGTGCATTACCGGTGCCGATATTGAAATTACCATAATTGACTTTACTTTTCATTAAAACAAT
The DNA here is from genome assembly GCA_030642205.1 of Desulfobacteraceae bacterium. Taxonomy (GTDB): domain Bacteria; phylum Desulfobacterota; class DSM-4660; order Desulfatiglandales; family Desulfatiglandaceae; genus DAOWOF01. The sequence goes on from DAOWOF010000227.1 coordinate 2,212, forward strand.
AATTCCATCTGAAATATCATCAACATAAATATAATCTCTTTTAGGAATTAGGTTGCCAAGATGTATATCGAGATTTCCTTTTTGAAGCTGTTCAATGATGTCCGGCAGTAAATGAGGGTTTGTTTCTCTTGGTCCAATTGCATTAAAAAGCCTGGCATTAATGCTGGGAATTTCTGTTCTTTTATTAAATAAATTAACAACCTCCTCTCCTGATACTTTGCTGATTCCATATATGTCAATTGGTCCCGATTTATCATCTTCACGACATTTTGCTTCCGTTGGGGGATATACAGCGGCCGTTGAAGCACAAATTATCTTTTTAATTTTATTGTTTTGTTGGGAAATCACTTCAAGTAAGTTTTGAGTACCATAAGTGTTAACCCTAATTGTTTCTGCGGGATGGGAATCGCAAAAAGGGATAAAATGATATGCGGCCAAATGAACCACATACTCAGGATTTGTAATCAAACATTTCTTTATATCTTCCGATGAAGTTATATCTCCCTCAATAATTGTTAAATTCTGATGATCCTGCAGATTAGCTTTGTCCCCGTTTACAAAATTATCAAGAACAATTACGCTATAATCGATTTTCAAAAGTTTTCGAACTAAGCTCGATCCAATGAAACCCGCTCCACCAGTTACTAACACGCTATTTTCCATTAATAATCTCCTTATACATTTTATAGCTATCTAAAGCAACTGTCTTAGATGACCAGTTATCTATAGCAATTTGGATGCTTTCGGCACTGAATCTTTCTCTTAATTTTCTATCTTCAACAATTCTTTTTATCGACTTTGCTATTTTATTATCATCTTTTATACCCAACAGAAAAGAGTTCTTTTTATCTTTTACCATCTCAGATATCCCCCCAACATTTGTGCTAACGATTGGTTTGCCGGCAGCCATGGCCTCAACAATCGAAATAGGTGAAGATTCCTCAAGTGAAGTTAACAAGAGTATATCTGCCTTTCGATATAAATCCATAAGTTCATTTGCAGTAACCAGTCCATGAATTATAACATTATTCTTTAAATTCCTTCTATTAATAAATTCATTTACTTCGATATTGTATTCTGAATCAACAGGTCCAACGATATTCAATTTGACATTGATATTTTCTTTTAAGATATTATCAACTGCTTTCAAGGCAGTAATGATATCTTTCCTTCTCCTAACTCCGCCAACTAATAATATATTGCCAACATCTGTATACTCTTTATTTTTTAAATCAAAAAACGCTTCATCCACAGCATTTTTTATAACCCATACCCTGGCATTATGAAGATGCGCAACTTGATTTTTTGTATATTCATTAATCGCTACAATATTTGAAGCTTTTTTATGTGCGTCAAGTATTAACCGTTTACGTAGAACGTATCTTAGATGCCCTATGATCGGTTTTTCCATTTCAATCTCTTTTATTCTTACCCCGTGTATAGTAAATACATTCGGCAAACCGGAATTTACTCCAAGGCTTGCATACAACCCTTCTCCCTGTGCGTGAATAATATCCGGTTTTTCTTTTTTTAAAAACTTTCTGAAAATATATCTTTTGTCGGCAAAATTAATTAATCCTCTAAATTTAAAATTTGCGGGAAATCCGTGTATCCTAAGTCTATTGTCTTTTTCAGTTATAATTTGTTTGGACTTGATGCCAGACCAAAATGAAAAAGTAGTAATAGTTA